>JAGSYM010000037.1 GCA_018262395.1 Nitrospirota bacterium
ATATTGTTTCTATGCCGTTCATCAAACATAATCTTTTTCAATTCATTGATGATCTCGTGTGGATTCGCTCTTTCCTGCAGGAATTCCCGGACAACCTCTTTGCCGGACAGGATATTGCTCAGCGATATGTATTTTACTTTGACGATTCTTTTCCCAAGCTGATACGTCAAGGGAGAAAGCTTATACATGACAACCATCGGCACCTCAAGCAGTGCTGTCTGAAGGGTGGCCGTACCAGAGGCAACAACAGCCATGTCAGATGCAGCAAGCATCCTCACCGATTCACCCTTCCTGATGTCAACATTCTCACCCCGGAGTTGTTCAAGATAAAGTTTATATTTCTCCTCATCTGTGTTGGGGGCAAGAGGAATGCAGAACTGGTAGTTGCCGGCTGCTGCTATCTCAGGATCGTGCTTGAATTGTCTTACCATATCAACAAGCACGGGGAAGTGTCGTGTCAGTTCACTTGGCCTGCTGCCGGGAAGAATAGAAAGAAGAGGGCGCTCTGGATTAAGACCAAGAGCAGACTTAACGTGGGTTTTTAGTTCAGGATTCATTGTGATATGTGATAATCCCGAAAAAGTCTTACCGCTGTCTGTTGACTGTTGATCACCGACTGCCGACTGCAATACTTCCTCTATCTCCTCAAAAACCGGGTGGCCAACAAATTCGCATTCCACACCGGAATCCTTATACATTATTTCCTCAAACGGAAGGATGACTGTCATTTTGTCCACCAGTCCGGCAATCTTTCTTATCCTGCCTTTGCGCCATGCCCACACTTGCGGACTGACATAATAGAGGATCTTGACGCCAAGAGGTTTCGCCATCGCGGCAACTTTCAGATTGAAATCGGGATAATCAATCGGGATAAGAACCTGAGGCCTGAATTTTCTTAATGCTTCACGGGCATTTTTCAATGCAGTCTTGATTTTGCTCAGCGAGGAAACTGCTTCAAGGAGTCCAAAGGCATCGGATATGTGGGCGATGAGTTCAACCCCTGCCTCCCGCATCCTGCTTCCTCCCATACCAATAATATGTACATCCGGACATTTTCTCTTCAAAGCCTTTGCGAGAAGCGAGCCGTACAATTCACCAGAGCTTTCCCCGGCAAGAATCATGACGGTAAACATTGATTATTGCCCGAAATAATAATTAGGCGGGGATAGTATCATCATTCCATCAGACAATGCTGTTGATTATTCCAGCGATATTTTCTATTGTAGACTCTTCGAGCTCCGGAAACATGGGTAAGGAGAGTACTTCGCGAGCTGCTTTCTCTGCTATAGGGAAGTCTCCTTTGTGGTATCCCAAAAATTTCATAGCCTCTTGCAGATGCAAGGGAACAGGATAGTAAACCACTGAAGATATCCCGTTTTCTTTTAAGATCTGTTGTATCCTGTCTCTCTTCCGGCTTGTAATCGTGTACTGATGATAAACATGATAGGCGCCTTCCTTCTCAACGGGGCACTGTACGGTATCCCGCAGGAGGGTGTTATACAAATGAGCATTCCGCCTTCTTAGCTTGTTATATTTATCGATATGTTTGAATTTTATAAGAAGAATTCCTGCCTGTAACTCGTCCAGCCTGCTGTTATACCCGACCCTTTTGTGCCGGTAAGAACCTTTTGCGCCATGGTTTCTCAGTTCGCGTATCAGAACAGCTAACCGGGGGTTATTGATTGTTATCATACCGCCGTCACCGCATCCACCCAGGTTTTTGCTGGGATAAAAACTGAAACAACCTGCATCACCGATGCTTCCGACTGTTTGGCTGTTTAACCTCGCACCAAAGGCCTGTGCGCAATCTTCGATCACTTTCAGCCTGTGCTTTTTCGCTATCTTAAGGATCTTGTTCATATCACAGGGGTGCCCGAAGAGATGCACGGGCAAAATCGCCTTTGTCCTTGATGTGACATGCGCAGCTATTTGTTCCGGAGCGATATTCAGGGTATCGGGTTGGACATCAACAAAAACCGGCGTAGCGCCTGTGTAAAGGATAGCCTCTGCTGTGGCAAAGAATGTAAAAGGCGTTGTGATGACTTCATCTCCTTCACCAATTCCCAGAGCATCAATCGCCAGATGGAGGGCATCTGTCCCTGATGCGACGCCGATCGCCTCTTTCAATCCGTGAAACTCCGCCACCTTTTTTTCAAATTCAGCCACTTTCGAGCCGAGTACGTAATGACTGCTCTCAAGAATTTCGGTCAGAATATGAAGTATCTCTCCTTCGATTTCCTGAAATTGTCTCTTTAAATCAACCATTGGAACCATAGAATATCCTTTAAAGCTTTATTTTTTCTGTGATCTCCATGACCACCTTCAGCGCATTCCTTCCTTCTATTGCCGAAACCCGTGGCTTCTTTCGCTCCCGGACGCAGCGGATAAAATCCTTCAGCTCCTCCTTCAGGGGCTCCTTTTTCTCCGGCTTGATAATATCAACAGATATGCCTTGTTCATTCTTGAAATACCGCTTTATCTCAGAGGTCTGGTAATCAATCGTTATGTAGGAATCTTCCTGAGATACCTTGAGCCTTCTCTGCTTTTCCGGTGACAAACGGCTGACCGTCGCCAGGGCGGTACAGCCATTTTCGAATTCAAGCCAGGCCTTCGCAACATCAAGTTTATCGCTCATCACTTTAGCTCCAACTGCCCTTATCTCCCTTACGGGCGAGTCGATCAGACTCAGAATGATATCAATGTCATGGATCATAAGATCGAGGGTGACATCAACATCTGTTCCTCTCCCGAGAAAGGGTGACAGCCTTTCTGATTCAATAAAAACCGGCTTTCTGAAGAAATCTGTTGCTGCAAGGACCGCAGGATTATACCGTTCAAGATGTCCGACCTGAATAATGCGGCCGGAACTTTCTGATTCTCTAATCAGGTGATCGGCATCTTTAACGGTAACAGTTATCGGTTTCTCTATAAGGATATCCTTGCCCGATTTCAGGCAATCGAGGGCTATCGGATAATGTGTTGTTGTTGGGGTAACAATGCTCAGTGCGTCAACTTCACTCAGCATATCTCTGTAATCATTCATCGCCTTACAGTGATAGTTCCCCGCAATTGTCTCTGCCTTATCCTTCTGGAGATCTGCAACACCAACAAGCTCAGCTTCTTCTATTTCCGAATATATCCTTGCGTGGTGTTGACCAAGATACCCGACACCAATAACACCTACCCGAATTGCCAAAAAATCCTCCCGTCCCCTGCTACAAACTGCATATCAGAGGGCATTGCTTACCCTCTTAACTTCCTCGAGTTTTTTAAACGCCCTTCCCGAATCAATAGAGTCAGCAGCGATGCTGAATGCTATTTTAAAATCATCGGTCTTATCTGAAACAACAAGTGCAAGCGCAGAGTTCATGAGCACAATATCGCGTTTCGGTCCTTTTTCACCCTGAAGAAGAGAAAGCGTAATCCCGGCGTTCTCTTCCTTACTGCCTCCACGGATTTGTTCAATGCTGTTTCTCCAGATGCCAAAATCTTCCGGTTCAATATGAAAATTTTCTACATGATCGTCCTTATACCGTGAGACCATTGTTGAACCGGATATACTGACCTCATCGAGCCCGTCATCGCCGTGCACAACCATAGCATCAATTGCCCCAAGATTTCCGAGAACCCGGGCAAGTGTCTCCGTAAGTTTTTCGGCGAATACACCGAGAACCTGTCTTTTTGCGCCTGCGGGGTTCGTTATCGGACCAAGGATGTTGAAGATAGTCCTCACCCCTAACTCACGACGGGGGCCTATGGCATATTTCATCGCCGGATGAAACAATGGAGCAAAGAGAAAACCAAAGCCTGTCTCAAAGAGACATTTCTCCACTTTTTCAGGGGAAAGATCAATTTTGACGCCAAGGGCCTCGAGGATATCGGCACTGCCTGACTTGCTTGAAACAGCCCGGTTTCCATGCTTTGCAACAGGCACTCCTGCTCCCGCAACGACAAGGGCCGTTGTCGTAGAGATATTGAATGTGTATGCCATATCTCCACCAGTCCCGCACGTGTCAAGAACATTATCCGGGGCCTTAATAGCAGTCGCCTTCTGTCGCATAATCCTCGCTGCCCCTGTCATTTCCTCAACGGTCTCGCCTTTCATCCTGAGCGCTGCAAGGAAAGCTCCTATCTGGGCATCCGTTGCCTTCCCCTCCATAATCTCCAGCATGCACTCAGCGGTCTCAGCCTCTGTAAGACCAATATGGTTAATAAGCATGTTGATCGCTTCTTTTATCATAAAATCCCTCCTAACCTCCATTTTCCAAAGGGAGGGATATAACCCCTCTTTGCCAAAGAGGGGAAAAGGGAGATTTTCTCATCATATTGTCCATTCAATTATGAGACCGTTAATAACTCAGTTTTAAAAAGTTCCTCAAAAGGTCTTTTCCTACTACGGTAAGTATGGATTCGGGATGAAATTGAACACCTTCCAGAACAACCTCTCTGTGTCTCACTCCCATTATTTCATCCATATCCGTCCATGCTGTTATTTCAAAACAAGCAGGGAGTGTTTCCTTCTTGATCAAAAGCGAGTGATATCTGGTTGCTTCAAAAGGATTAGGGAGCCCCGTAAAAATCGTTTTCCCGTCATGGTAAATCAGGGAAGTCTTTCCATGCATAAGCCTCGGTGCCCTGATAATATCCCCTCCAAACGCAGCACCTATTGACTGATGACCGAGACATACACCGAGGATAGGGACCTTTCCTGCGAAATGTTTGATGACATCCACTGAGATACCAGCCTCATTCGGTGTGCAGGGCCCTGGTGAAATGACAATCCTCTGCGGGATTAATTGTTCTATATCCTCAATGGTAATTTTATTATTTCTGAATACCTTTATATCCTCTCCAAGCTCGCCCAAATACTGAACGAGATTATAGGTAAAAGAATCGTAATTGTCGATCATCAATAACATAGGGATTAACTTAGTTCCTTTTCTGCCATATCGACTGCCTTCATCATTGCCATTGCCTTATTCACTGTCTCTGTGTATTCTTTTTCAGGCACAGAATCTGCAACGATACCAGCCCCGGCCTGGACATAGACGTTATTGCCTTTTATAATGAGTGTCCTGATTGTGATACAGGTATCCATGTTCCCTGAATAACTAATATATCCGACTGCGCCGGCATAGGGGCCTCTTCTGATTGGCTCAAGTTCTTCAATGATTTCCATTGCCCTCACCTTCGGAGCTCCCGTGACTGTGCCTGCGGGGAAACACGCCCTGAGGACGTCAAAAGCATCCAATCCTTTTTTCAGTTTACCCTCAACATTGGATACAAGATGCATAACATGACTGTATCTTTCGATATTCATTAATTCCGTGACTTTCACCGAACCTGTCTCCGCAACCCGCCCCACGTCATTCCTCCCGAGGTCAACAAGCATAATATGTTCTGCTATCTCTTTTGGGTCTTTCTTTAATTCCTCTTCGAGGGTTCTGTCTTCTTCCTCTGTTTCACCCCGCTTCCGTGTCCCGGCAATAGGTCTTAAGAGAACCTTTCCTCCTTCGAGCCTCACCAGAACCTCAGGAGAAGAACCAACAATTTGAGCATCCCCCATGTCAATGTAATACATGTATGGTGACGGATTGATAACCCGTAACGCCCTGTAGATGTTGAATGAATGTATATCAGATTCCCTCTCAAATCTCTGTGAAAGGACAACCTGAATGATATCTCCTGCCATGATATATTCCTTGCACCTCAATACTGCTTCCTCAAACTCATCTTTTCGGGTAAATGAGGATGCATAACCGGAAAGTGAAGGACGCTCCTTGGAATGTATGATTGTTGCAAATGATAAATCCTGATCTCTCTTGCTTCTTGTTTTTCTTACAGGTCTCGACTTTTTCAATTTTGTAATGATCGCCTCTATCTTCTCTTCTGCATCACGGTATGCTTCCTCAGGAGATTTGTTGTCGATATGCGCATTTGAGACAACTTTTATCTTCCCTTTGAGATTATCAAAGATCATCACGGTATCCGTAACCATCAAAAAGATGTCGGGAATCTTAAGGCCCCGTTTTTTTTCACACGGTATGTTTTCAAAAAACCGTACCATGTCGTAGCCGATATAGCCGACGAGCCCGCCATAAAATCTGGGTAATCCCGGCACATCAACAGGTTTATAGGCTGCAATCTCTCTTTTAACGAACTCTAACGGATTTTCTACCTCATGTCTTTGGATGCCGGACATTGTATCCTTAATCTCTATTCTCTTATCCCAACCTTTGATAATTCGTGAGGGGCGTGAACCGAGAAAAGAGTACCTGGCCCACTTTTCACCACCAATCATGCTCTCAAGCAAAAACGAAGGCGACCCTCCGAGTTTAAGGGCTGCTGACACAGGTGTTTCTGTGTCAGCAAGGATTTCCCGGTAAACAGGAATAAGATTCCCTTTCGTTGAGAGGGTTTTAAAAGTCTCTAAATCAGGATAGAGCATATTGACAAAATGCGACCTTCCTATGTAGTATTTTTAATAGTAACGTTCATTATAGCCTATTATTTATCGATAAGTTAAGAAGTAGTTCAAAAGTAAGGCAAAACTGAATATCATTCCAGCTTGTCTGGAATCCTTCTTTAAGAAAGAGGCTGGACAAGTCAGCATAACAGAAGATTTTGGGAATTGCTCCTTGCTTTTGGTTTTATTTTCAGCTGTCTTTTAGCGTGTCATGCGGGAATAGCTCAGTTGGTAGAGCACAACCTTGCCAAGGTTGGGGTCGCGGGTTCGAACCCCGTTTCCCGCTCCATCTTAATAGCAAACAGTAGATAGTAGACAGAAAACAGGAGAATGTCTTTAATATTAAATCCCTGCATGCTGCCTACTGTCTATTATCTACTGATTTAAGGGCGGCGTACCCAAGTGGCAAGGGAGAGGTCTGCAAAACCTTTATGCAGCGGTTCAAATCCGCTCGCCGCCTCCACATCATAGCTCCTTATAGACCTTTGCAAGACTCTCGCCTCCCACATGAATCTTGAATTCGTTGAAGTACCCAAAAGGCGTGCACATAACCACATACCCTGAATTTGCCAATTTTTCCGAGGCATCCCGTATCATCTGTTCTGAAAATTCAGGAGAGGCCTTGCTCGATGAAAGGTGGTTGAATGAATGGATAACGACATTCTTTGTGTTGAATTTACCCGCAAGCCATTTTATGTTTTTGACCAGTTTGTCGAGTAGGCTTTTGCCTTTATCTTCGTCCTCTTTTTCTGCATGGAAGAAAACTACGACAGTATTTTCGAGGGAATCTTCCCTGTCAATGTCAGGGACCTGTGGAAGACTCTTTGACGCTGTTTTAAACCACCATGTATGTGCATAGAAAAGCAGTAGTTTCATATGATCCTCTCCCTCTTTATCGCATCTGCAACCTTCGCTACCCTTGCCATCTCCTTCACATCATGTACACGGATAATATTCACACCATTCAGGATCGAGACAGCGACTGCTGCTGCGGTTCCTTCACGTCTCTGCCCCGGAGGTGCATCTCCAAGAATCTTACCGATGAAAGCCTTTCTTGATACACCTACCAGCACCGGTTTTTCAAGCAATGTAAATTCCCGGAGATTATGAATAATAGCAAGGTTTTGTTCGAATGTTTTCCCGAAACCGATTCCCGGATCGATAACGATCATGTCATCAGGTATCCCTGCATCGAGAGCTATACGTATGCTGCCTTTCAGATAATCCAGCACTTCAGGTATTAAAGCTTCATAAACAGGGTCGATTTGCATGTCCTTCGGTTTGCCTTTGATGTGCATAACAACAACAGGTACCTTGTATTCAGAGACAACTTTGGTCATTTCCGGATCAAACCTCAGCCCGCTAATATCATTGACCATTGAGGCACCAGCATCTAAAGCCATCTGCGCAACTGATGCCTTATACGTATCGATGGATATCGGGACATTGATCTCTTTTGCTATTGCCGCAATAACA
>JAGSYM010000038.1 GCA_018262395.1 Nitrospirota bacterium
AGCCTCGTGTTATGATGTGATTGAAGGAAAAGAGATATTCAGAAAAGAATATAAGGCAGAAAAGCATCTGATCAGACCGCTTGCCCACTCGATTGCAAATGATGTCTATTTTTCGCTTACAGGAGAACCGGGTATATTCAGGTCAAGAATTGCATATGTGGGGGAGGGAAAAGGAGAAAAGGCACTCTCTATCATGGATTGGGATGGCAACAGAGTAACACAAACAGGGCTAAAGGCCCATATCCTCATGTCTCCGCGCTGGTCACGGGACGGGGCAAAAATTGTCTATTCAGCGGAAAAGAACAGGCAATGGGGCATTTATGTGCTGAACTTTTCGAGCTTAAAAGCAGATAAAGTATTTTTTTCACAGGGAACGAACATTGCAGGGGATTTTACCCCTGACGGGGAAGAAGTGATCTTTTCATCATCCAAAGAGGGGACGCCTGATCTCTACTCCATGAATCTGAAGAACAGCAGGCAGAAGAAATTGACCTCATCGTATGGCATTAACGTCTCGCCGGCGGTATCCCCTTATTCGGGCACCATTGCTTTTGTCTCGGACAGGGGGGGAAGTCCACAGATATATACCATGCGGAAGGACGGGTCCGATGTGAAGAGGATAACCTTTGAAGGCTCTTATAACACTTCGCCGTGCTGGTCTCCGAGAGGCGATAAAATTATTTTTGCGGGACGGCGGGGAACAAACCAGATTTTCATGGTCAATCCTGACGGTTCCGGCCTGACCCAGCTTACTTCACAGGGAAACAATGAGGAACCATCGTTTTCACCAGATGGAAGGTATATTGCGTTCTCTTCCGACAGGGATGGCGGGAAGGGTATTTATATCATGAGGGCCAATGGAGAAAATCAGAAGCGGATTACACCACGGAATCTCAGGGCGTACGCGCCCCGATGGTCGCCTATGTAATATGTGTGCCCTGGGTCCGTCCCTTTACGATCAGACAGGCCGATTATCTGGAAGAAATCGGTATAATCTTATACAATATTTACGTTACTGCTTTTGGCAGTAATGAAAAGTGAACAAAGACAGGAGGACAAAATGAACAAGGGAATTGTATGTATTCTTCTGATCTGCGGACTGTTTTTTACCGGTTGTTCGCAGAGAAAGGTTGCGCCACAGGTCAAACCTGATGAACAGCAGCTGGAACAACAGCAGCAGGCGTCTGATGCAGCCGCCCGCGAGAAAAAAGGAGCCCTCAAGCCGGATGAGAGAGTAACCGAGCAGCAGCTCGCAAAAATCGAGACAAAAGAGGAGCCGGCGCGGTTTAAGGAGGAAAGCGGGCTTTTTGAAGACATCTATTTTGATTTTGATATGTATGATATCCGGTCAGACGCGAAGCCGGTGTTGCATGATGTTTCTTCCTGGCTCCTGAAAAATCCTGCTGCACGGCTCTCTGTTGAAGGCCATTGTGACGAGCGGGGTACCAATGAATACAATCTTGCGCTCGGGGACAGAAGGGCAAAATCAGTGAGGGATTTCCTCATTGCTCTTGGGGTCGCTTCAAAGAGAATTGAGATCGTAAGCTACGGAGAAGAGAAGCCCCAGTGCATGGAACAGACAGAGGAATGCTGGGCAAAGAACAGAAGAGCACATTTTGTTGTCTTACGATAAGCGTGCAATTACAGTGAATAAGGATACAATGAAGAATCAGTTTTTTCTGCACCTATGCTGTTTACTGTTGACTCTTGGCTGGTTACTGTCGGGCTGTGCAACAACTCAGGATGTCGATATGCTCAGAACTGACGTCAACAAGCTGCTCACGGAATCCTATGCGGCAAAAAGTGATATCGATGGCCTGAAAGAAAAAACGGCTGGAGTTGCCAAGGAGGAGTCATTCAACGTCGTCAGAATGAGTCAGGCCGAAATACAGGCACAGCTTTCGACAGTGACGGGTGAGATGCAAAAGCTGAGTGGCAGGTTTGACGAAAATAAGTATTTTGTCGAAAAGACGTTAAAGGATTCCACGGCAGAGACGGAACTCCTCAAGACGCAGATGACGGCCATGGAAAAACAGATACGGGAGATAAAGGACAAGCTGAACGCTCTTGAAGGAGACGCAAAACAACAGAAGGAGTCTGCACAAGATGAGAAGGCAAAAGAGCCGGACAGTAAAGCGGAAGAATCCGGGAAAGAGGCTCAACCCAATGAAGGAAAAACAGTAAAGCCAAAAACACCAGGCGACAAAGGTCAGCAATACGAAGAAGCCTACAGTGCTTACAAAAATAAACATTACAAGGAAGCACGGGAGAAGTTCGAAGCGTTTATCAAGGAATTCCCTAAGGACGAACGGACAGACAATGCGTATTTCTGGGTTGCGGAGACGTATTACAATGAAAAAGATTTTGAAGGGGCAATCCTTGCATACGAAACACATCTGAAAAAATACCCGAACAGTCAGAAGGCGCCTGGTGCTCTTCTCAAACAGGGGCTTTCATTCATTGAGATCGGGGACAAAAAAACCGGCAGAGTTATCCTGGAGCAACTCATCGACCGATACCCGAAAACAAAAGAGGCAGATCTTGCAAGGAAGCAGTTGACTAACGTCAAGAAGACAACGACAAAAAAGAAGAAATGAACCTTCTGTAAGAAAAATGCCCCGTACCTCATCAGATTGACAAAAGGCATCGGTTGCGGATCATGCGCAGCCGATGTCACGTATCAGTAAATAAAGATTCCCTTGTAATCAATTCTCTGCTATTTCCGTCTTGACCCGAAAACTGCAAGTGAAAAATTATCCGGCAGGCATATAACCATAAAAACCTTGATAAAGCAGAATTTGGGACTTGTCTTTACACCTTCCTGATGAAATCGGATGAATGCATTATAATGAAGAAAATCGCCATGTTTACAGAAATCAAGGCACAAATCGAGAGAATTACGTATTACAACGAAGAAAACGGTTATACGATCGCTCGAGCAAAAGTGGACGGCAGATATGACCTTGTTACCGTAGTTGGTAATCTTCTTTCAATAAACGCAGGTGAAGTGCTGAGGCTAAAAGGGCAATGGCACAACCACCCTAAATTCGGTGAACAGTTCAGGATTGAATCGTATGAATCTATAGTTCCTGCCACAGTCAAAGGCATAGAAAAGTATCTCGGTTCAGGGCTTATTAAGGGTATTGGACCGGTCATGGCGAAGAGGCTTGTTTCCAAATTCGGTCTGGAGACACTCCATATCATCGAGACTCACATTCAGAAGCTCCACGCAGTTGAAGGCATCGGGGACAAAAGAATTGAGATGATCAAGAAGGCATGGGATGACCAAAAAGAGATACGTGATGTCATGGTGTTCCTTCAGGACAAAGGTGTCAGCCCAACATATGGAGCAAAGATTTTCAAACGATATGGAAAGGAATCCATCTCGGTAGTCCGGGATAATCCCTACAGGCTCGCCACAGACATACCCGGTATAGGGTTTATCATCGCCGACAAGATAGCTGAAAAACTTGGAGTATCCAAAGAATCAGAGATGAGGGCTGAAGCAGGAATCCTTTATGTGCTTCAGCAATTGTCTGATGAGGGCCATGCCTATTACCCATATGAGCCTCTGGTAGAGGAATGCAGGAAGATTCTTGCTGTTGGAGAAGATACCATCATCAAAGCATTGGGAACAATCGCTTCATCCAGAAAGATTATTATTGAGGACTTGCATAAAGAAGAGGAATTGCCGGGAAACCACAAAGCTGTTTACCTTCCGAAATATTATGTCTGTGAAGCTGGCATAGCTGACAAGCTGAGAACCCTGATTCTTCTTCCCAAGATGATGATGACTTCTGACAGAGATAAGGCTTTAGAATGGGTTCAGGGAGAGTTAAAGATTCATCTTGCCGGGAACCAGAAACAGGCGGTCAGGGAAGCTCTTGATAAAAAAGTCATGGTGGTCACCGGGGGACCGGGTACCGGTAAGACCACGATAATAAATTCAATAATGAGGATATACAAAAGGTTAGGGCAGAGGGTTCTCCTTTGTGCACCTACCGGGAGAGCCGCAAAGAGGATGACAGAAGCTACAGGGCATGAGGCTAAGACTATCCACAGATTGCTTGAGTTCAGCCCAAAGGAAGGAGGGTTTAGAAGGAATGAGAACAACCCATTGGATGCAGAATTAATCGTCATTGATGAAACGTCTATGGTTGATACCATTCTCATGTATCATTTCCTGAAGGCTGTTCCAAAAGAGGCTACGGTAATCTTTGTCGGTGATGTTGACCAGTTACCCTCAGTGGGTGCAGGGAATGTCTTAAAGGACATCATCGATTCTGGTCTTATCCCGACCGTGAGACTTACAGAGATTTTCAGACAGGCAAAAGAGAGTTTGATTATTGTTAATGCCCACAGAGTCAACAACGGTGAGATGCCAATCTTCACCCATCAGGGAGGTCACCACCAGGACTTCTATTTCTTTCAGATAGAAGAACCGGAAAAGGCACTGGAGAAGATCATTGAACTCTGCAAGGACAGGATACCTGAAAAATTCGGCTATAGGCCTCTTGAAGATATCCAGGTCTTGACGCCTATGCACAGGGGTGTTGTCGGAGCTGCAAACCTGAATGCAGAACTGCAGAAACAGTTGAATCCTTCAACCGACGAACTGGTGAGGGGTGGAAAGGTTCTGAAGCTCGGGGATAAGGTTATGCAGATCAGGAACAACTACGACAAAGAAGTTTTTAACGGAGACATTGGGAGAATAATAAAGATAGACAGGGAAGAGCAGGAAGTGATCGTGGATTATGATGGCAGGTATGTTCCGTATGAGTATACGGAACTTGATGAAATAGTGGTGGCGTATGCAGTATCGGTGCACAAATCCCAGGGGAGTGAATATCCTGTGATCGTGATGCCGGTTCTCACCCAGCACTATATGCTTTTACAGAGAAACCTTCTCTACACGGGAATAACGAGAGGCAAGAAATTAGTCATCGTGGTCGGGACGAAGAAAGCGATAGCCATAGCAATTAACAACAACAGACCTCAACAAAGGTACACGTTGCTGAAAGACAGGCTGCTGTCGGTACGTGCTGTCTGAATGAATACATGAATAATCCTATCGTTATACAGATGACGAACGTATCCTGGATAAACGGAAACAGGTATATCGTAAGGGATGTGAACTGGTCAGTGCATCGGGGGCAGCACTGGGCTATTATCGGACTGAACGGTTCCGGCAAGACATCCTTATTGAATCTTGTCAACGGATACATCTGGCCCTCACGGGGATCTCTGAGTGTTTTAGGAAAGAAATTCGGCGAATATGATATAAGAGACTTGCGGAAAAAAATCGGCTGGGTAAGTTCATCTCTTCAGGAAAGGTTTTATGCTGATGAGACAGCTGAAGAGATTGTTCTTAGCGGCAAGTGTGCGACAATAGGGTTCTATGACAGAATATATCCTGAAGACAGCAGGTATGTGTCGGGTCTTCTGAAGAGACTCGGCTGCAGTCATATTGCCACAAAACCTTACAGTACGCTTTCGCAGGGGGAAAAGCAGAAAGTGCTGATTGCCCGCGCCCTTATTCACAACCCTGAAGTTCTTATATTCGATGAGCCATGCAGCGGACTCGATGTCTTTTCCCGGGAACATCTCCTTTCATACATTGCCAATATCGGTAAAGGAAAGAAGGCACCGACCATTATCTATGTATCGCACCGGATAGAGGAAATCCAGCACGTTTTTACCCATACCCTTTTGTTGCGAAGGGGAGTGATTCATTCTCAGGGCAGGACAAGGCAGATGCTGACCAGCAGAAATCTGTCGGATTTCTTTGAAACCCCTGTCTTTGTAAGATGGTACAATAACACGGCATGGTTGAGGCTGACTGATTGATAGGTCTTCTCCCGAATTGGAGATGAGCGAGAAATATTTTCGGATATATCGTTCTGCATTACCTGAAGACGGCTACCTTGGAAAAGGGTGCCTCTTTCTTGTTGACCGCCCCGGATCTCTTTCTGAACTTGCGAGCATGTTTGCAGCGTATGGTATCAATATCATCTTCTTTCACTATAATCGATCAGAGCATCCGAACCGCGTCCTTCTTGAAGTAAGCAGTCAATCCGAAGACGCGCTTAATCTTATTTCGTCCGAGCTGTCTCAATCTGATCTTCTCAGTGGTCAGTTCCCGGCCCCGCAGCTTGAGCTGGGGGTCATGGATACCCGGAACATTCTTCAGATAGAAGTTCAGCTTCGGCACATTCCCGGTACCCTGGGAAAGTTTGCGGCTCTGTTGTCTGAGTACAAGGCCAATGTGATCTACATGGCTTATCATGAAGATGTGTCGGAGACCTCAGCGCATTTTTCGATAGCGACACAGAATCCGGGAGAAGTTGACAGGCTGCTCAAGGAGATGAACGAGAGCGGCTACTATTACAGTCTGGTATACCGGGGCGCGGAGCAACGGGAGATAGAGGACATTATCGGACTCAATCTCATTGAGCGGTTTTTCTTCCATCTGAGAAAGCTTCTTGACACGGACGATATCGAGAATTTGAGGAAGATCGTTCATTCGTCTCATCGGCTCTCTGACTCGCTCATACGGTTCAGTCGCGAAGCGGGCAAGCATTTTGACATCGGTGATGTTACGACCAATATTCTTGCCTTTGCGTCTGCCTCCCTGATGAAAACCGGAGAAAAGTTTTCCTATCGCAGACTTTCCCCCCTCATCTTTGACAAGGTGAAATTCCACGCATTCAGACTGCCTACAGGCGGTAACATTCATCTGCTGGGAAGCGATGAAGAACTGGTCATGATCGATTGCGGATATGGTCTTTACTATGAAGACGTGAAGACTATGCTCAAAGAAAACGGCCTTGATCCGGGAAAAGTAAGCAGGATATACCTTACCCACGCCGACGCTGACCACGCCGGAATGAGCGGCTACTTTGCCGAGGAATTTGGCAGCCATGTATATCTGCATGGAGAAGCTCAGGGCATTCTTGAGCATGAAAACCGTGCGTGGGGGAGTGACACGTCTCTCTTGGAACTCAATCATTGTTTCACCATGCTCGGGAACGAGTTTACGAAATTCCGGGTTCCCAAAAAATGGATTCCCTATTCATCCGAAATAATGGGCTGGATAGACGGATTTCCGGTTATAGACCAGTTTGAACTGTCTGGTCATTCTTACAAGGTCATCGGGAGCAAGGGGGGCCATGTACCGGGGCAGGTCTTTTTCCTGAGCTATGATTCGGGACTCATATTCACAGGGGACTATCTTTTGCTTGTTGACAGTCTCAGCCCCGGGGAGCGGGAAATTTTGAATCTCCCGAAGTTTATGATGACAAGCACCAATGTGGACAGTCATTTATTTCGCCGGGAAATGGATATGATGAAAGAACTTATCATGAACTTTAATGCATCTTTGAGTGCCAGCAAGAGGAAAGCAATTATTGTTCCCGGCCATGGTGACTACTATTCGTATGATAAGTTACTGCAAGCCTGATGAGCAGACCCCATTATTTGAAATTATTTCTGTTGACAATCAGTATGCCTGGTGATATAAATTCAAAAAAGTTTTGAAGGAGCAGCTTAATTCCTGTCCTACAATGGGAACTCTGCGTAATGTGCCATAGGCGCATTGAGAAATAATGAATAAGGAGGAAAGACTCATGAAACGCATCACAGTTCTTTGTCTGGCTTTTCTTTTGCTTGCGTCGTTTGCATTTGCCGGCACAACAGCCTACCAGGTCACCGGCCCTGTACTCGAAGTGAAGGATAATTCCATTACCGTCCAGAAAGGAAAGGAGAAATGGGAGATCGCCCGTGACAAGGACACAAAGATAACCGGTGACCTCAAAGCAGGTTCCAAGGTGACAATTCACTATACTATGAAGGCGACGGCTGTTGAGGTAAAGGGAGAAGAAAAGAAGAAATAACCATCTTGTTTCAGATTTGGGGGTTGAGCTCTCTCTCTATACAATATCAAAGACTCACGGTCACAAACTGCTTCGCATGAATGAAATAGAGTCCGGCCTTTGTCACTTTCTCACCGGTTATCTCCTCCCAGAAGCGGGAATAAGCCTTAACCTGTGGTGAATAGTATTTTACAAAGTCCTCCATTTGCTCCCCAACATCATCAGTTTTGTAATCGACAATGGTCCACCCGTCATGATTCCTATAAATTAGATCGATGGTACCGGAGAGAATTGCCCATTCACCAGATGATGCAGGGAGCGCCAACTCAGAAGGTTTCAGTCTGAGAGAAAACGGTACTTCGAAATATTTCTCTTCGGCAGCTTGTACTTCGTTCCAAAACTCAGACGCCTCTATTTGACTCATTAACATCTTAACGGTCATCATTTCTTCAGGCGGTCTGCCCTCTTCGTTCAACACGTTCGATATGAGGAGATCGAGTTCAGTGCCTTTCATACCCTTTCCAACGGCTTCAAGAATACGGTGCATCACTCTTCCCCATTTCAAACCCCGTCCGGTTCTCTTCCATACCGGCAGATCGCCTGTAGTTTTTGTTAAGGATGTCACATTTTCGATGAAATAGCTCTGCTGTTTAATTTTACTGATATTCCTACCAAGTGTTTCCTGTGCCTTATCAAATTGCTTTTTCTTTACAGCAACCTTCTCCTGGATCTTGGCTTCAGAAATTGCTGGGCTTTCCAGTTCTTGTACTGTGTCACGATGCTGATCAAATGGTGCCCAGTAATTTATATCTTCATTGTAAGGGTATGTGCTGATGACGAGCAGGTTTTTTGCCCTTGTACCCGCAACATAGAGGAGTCTGTCTTCTTCAGCTTTGTGGTAATTGCTTTCCTCTGTTACGAATGTGTCCCACCCCGGGGGTATCGCGAGCAGATTGATTTTATAGGTGTTTGTCTTAAGGGTAATAACATAATACCCTACTGCATCTGTACCCTGCCTTTGGATATGCAGGGTTATCATGTGATCAGACTTGCCGGACGGATTTGCAAGGAATACAACTGGCGCTTCAAGGCCTTTTGCCTTATGAAGGTTCATGATTCTGACAGCCTTCATTCCTCCGTGAGAGATATCTGTCTCATCCATTTCTCCTTCTGCAAGCAGTGAATCCAGTTCCTCAACAACCGAGAGAAAATCCGCTGTTCCTTCCATATCCGAATGCTGAAGAAACTCGAGCACCTTCAGAATGTTGCCCGTCTGACTTCCTCCCATTACATCTGAAAGCAGATAAGGAATCAAGCCAACATCCTCAATGATCTTTTCTATGGCGACAGAAGGGGGTAATGTTTTTGACCAATCTTTATAGTGACTGAGTTTATCAAAGGCATTCTTAAAAGCAGCTTTTACATCGCTTTCCATATCTTCAGGAACAGAGGAATAGAAGTTAAACCTGCCTCCGTTCCTTTTGAACCGGTAGAGCATATCATCACTGATACCGAAAAATAATCCCCTCAGTGCTGAAACAAGATCAACTGTGGAATCGGGTTCAGCGACAGCCTTCAATATCCTGATAACCTCCCGCAGACCGAAAGCGCTCTTGAGGGCATTGCCGCCTGACACTTCAAAGGGAATCCCGTATGCTTCAAGCCTTCTTGCATACTCAGGTATCATTTTTCTGTTGTGGAGGAGAATCAGGAAGTCAGAAGGTACCGGTCTTTCATCAAGCTCCGCTTTTTTCTCACCATCAGTCCTCGCCAGTTTTATTTTCCCGTCCAGTGCGGCCCGTATATAGCTTGCTATCCTCTCGGCATCTTCCTCAACAATCGCCTCAGCCTTGTTTCTCTCTTTCTTAGATATGGTAATTGTTCTCACTCCGGATGTGAATTCCGGTTCATCTCTGCGCACCGTTTGAAGCTCACCGAATGATGCCTGATATCGTGATCCGTCTTTAGGGAATTTCTCGCTGAATATAGGATTCAGCCATGCACCGATAGACTCCATTGACCTGAAGTTGCTTCTCAGTTCTGCCAGCATGCCGCCTGATCTCCTGACAATCTCCTTTACAAGATTGTACGTATCAATATCAGCCCTCCTGAACCGGTAGATCGATTGTTTCGGATCACCGACAACAAAGAGTGAGCCCTGTTCAGGTTTCAGTTTATGCCAGTCTTTTTCTTCCACATCCGTACCAGTAAGGTAGAGCATGACTTCTGCCTGTATCGGGTCAGTATCCTGGAATTCATCGATGAGGATATGGGTGAATCTTTTCCTGAAATAAGTTCTCACTTCAGGATTATCCCTGAGCATCTGAGATGCATTCATGAGCAGATCCTGGAAATTCACTGTCGACTTCTCCCTTCGCCTCTGCCTGCAGAGATCAGCAGCAGGTCTGACTGCCTTCATGAGATGAAAATGCCGGAATTCCCTCCACTTCCTGAGAGATGGTATCACGACATCTTCCTGAAACTTTTTGATACGGGATTGAATATCCTTCGCTATCTCTTTCGACGCCCACCTGTTTTGGGTGACTTTCATATTCTTCTCAAAGGTGCCCAGAATCCGGAAAAAATCCCGCATATCTTCGGGCCTGAGTGCCCTGATCATGCGTTTAGCATCCCGGACTGCATCCTGAACGGCATCCCAGCCTTTTTCCGGCATTCCCTCCGGCAAGTTTTTCGAAGAGTAGGATATGAATGCCCTGAGTTCTTTACGGGCATTGATGATATCAGGCGCAGAAACTTCCTTTGTAAAGGGCTTCACTTCCGGATACAGGGCTAACGTGTGGTATATTTCCCTCAGCTCTCTTGAGGTAACATCAAGGTTATGGAGGATCTCCAGTGCGTCCCCGTCTTCATACAGCAGTCTGATGAGGTATTCTTCCCACACCTCATCCTGGTGAATTCTGTCCTCGATCTCGTCCATCTCAAGGAAGGCAGGGTCTATTCCGGCTTCAACAGGCCTCTCTCTGAGAAGCCGCGCGCAGAAGGAATGAATCGTCCCGGCAAAAACCTGCTCAAGGTCAGCAAGTGCTCTCCCGTAAAGTTCTTTCTGTCTGCCGGCTGAATCTTTGAACCTCTTCTCAAGTTCTATCTGGAATTTCTGCCGTAATTCAGCAGCAGCCTTCCTGGTAAAGGTGACGGCAGATATCTTTTCGATCGTTGCTTTTCCTTCGCCGATGAGTGCAACCATCCTGTTCACGAGACTTGTTGTCTTCCCTGAGCCTGCTCCGGCTTCAACCATCATGGTCATGTCGAGCTCGGTGACTATGGCATCCCGCGCAGCTTGGTCGCTCAGGTACATGTTTTTCCCGAGCTTTTTATTCATACTCTTCCAGCTTTTTCAGGAGTGCGCTTTCGCTGTTGTCCGTGTTCCGGAATTTCTGCATGGATCTCTCTTTCACCGATTCCCCGCAGATGTTCGTGAAGTCGCAATATGTGCATGAGTCTTTATCAGGCGAAGGAATGAAAATTCCTCTTCTGATGATCTCAAAAAGCAGATCAAGCAATTGCATAAGTTCAGTGTCATTCCTCGCATACATCTCCAGTCTTCCGGATTCTTTTTCTGTGGGGAAAAGATACCCTGAGAGCGTGACCGATAGCTTTTCATCCTTCTCGATATTTCTTACGAGCTTTTCAGCCGCTATAGCATAGAGCGCATGCTGGATGGTTTTCCCTTTGTTGAGGCAGATGTTGTTCTTATAACCGTAAGCACTCCCGGTCTTATAATCGATCACTGCATATTCACGTTCTGTTATCCTGTCTATCCTGTCTATCCTCCCCGAGAGGTTGAACGACTGTCCTGTCCCCAGG
>JAGSYM010000039.1 GCA_018262395.1 Nitrospirota bacterium
AGCAATACATCGATTAAAACAATCCTTATTTTTAGGCTCGCATAGCGGCCTTTACCGAAGATACGAAAAATATCATGCGGATGAAATACATTATGTACAAGAAGGCGAATTTTTTGTTTCAGATTTTTCATGTATTCTTCATAAAATCCTGACTTCATTATAAATCAAAACATGAGATAATTCATCTGACCAAAAGAATCCACAAAAAGGTGTGGGGTCAAAATTAATTGGGTTAGCCGAATATGGGGGTTCCTTAAAGATCTTTCAGTTTTTTTGACTGATAATGGGTGATAAGTGCGTCAATAATCTCATCGATATCACCTTCGAGTACCTGCTCAAGCTTGTGGAGCGTAAACCCGATTCGGTGGTCGGTTACGCGGTTCTGGGGGAAATTGTATGTCCTGATTTTCTCACTCCTGTCCCCGGTTCCAACCTGAGATTTCCTTTCCGAGGCACGCTCTTTCTCCTGCCGCTCCATCTCAATCTCATACAGTCGTGAGCGCAGGACCTTCATCGCTTTCTCTTTATTTTTGATCTGGGAGCGCTCGTCCTGACACTGAACAACAAGTCCTGTCGGGACGTGGACGATTCTCACCGCAGAATAAGTTGTATTGACTCCCTGACCGCCGGGACCGGATGCACAAAACGTGTCTACCCTGAGGTCTTTTTCATTCACCTTAATATCAACATCCTCAGCCTCGGGAAGCACTGCAACCGTGGATGCAGATGTATGGATTCTCCCCGAAGTTTCTGTGACGGGTACCCGCTGCACCCTGTGAACGCCGCTTTCATACTTAAGCCGGCTGTAAGCATTCTTCCCCTGTATGGAAACGATGACTTCCTTAATACCGCCAAGGCCTGTAGGGTTTATGTCTATTGTTTCCACCCTCCACCGCCTCTGCTCTGCATATTTCAGATACATGCGGAGGAGTTCTGACGCAAAGAGAGCAGCCTCCTCCCCACCTGTACCAGCCCGAATTTCAAGTATGACGTTTTTCGCATCACGAGGGTCCTGGGGGATAAGCATGATTTTCAGTTCTTCTTCAATCTTGGGCCTTTTCTCCCGTAGCTCATCAAGTTCAGCCTGTGCAAGTTCCCGTATATCGCCGTCCCCCCCCTGTAATAGCTCTTCTGCCCCCTCGATGTCGGCAAGCAATTTGCTGTATTCCCTGATTTTATCAACCAATGGCAGAAGGTCTGACTGCTCTTTTGAATACTTCTGGAGTTCTCCC
This sequence comes from Nitrospirota bacterium, assembly GCA_018262395.1. The sequence goes on from JAGSYM010000039.1 coordinate 1,233, forward strand.
GGTTTTGACAACACCTCCGGGTCCATCAAAAGCTTCGTCAGCTCTTCGTATTTGTTTTCTACAGTTCTGAGTTTTTCAAGCATGAGCTTCTTCCACAATAAGAACTTCCTGGAGTGCCCTGACAGCTACCTCGATCTGGGCTTCATCAGGCTCTCTCGTGGTTAGCCGCTGCAACAGTAAGCCGGGTTGAATCAATAAATGCATCAGGAGGTTATGTTCCATCTTTGCCGAGAGTTTCAGGATCTCATATGAAATACCGGCTATGAGCGGTATGAGAATGAGACGTGCCAAAAATTTATATATGAATTGCCATTCCTGCGGGATAAAGGAAAAGATGAAGATACTGATAATCATGACGATAAGGAGAAAGCTTGTCCCGCAACGAGGGTGGAGCGGGCTATGGGTTTTAATATGCTTCACAGTGAGATCATTGCCGTTCTCATATGCATGAATGACCTTGTGTTCTGCCCCATGGTATTCAAAAATCCGTCTCATCTCTTTCCACATGCCCACCGAGATAATATACAGGAGGAAGATGAAGACTCTAATGATGCCATCGACAAGGTTGAAGGCAAGGGAGCTTTTGGAAACAGTTTCAACAAGCAAACCGAGAAGCTTTGTAGCATATAATGGAAGTAGGATAAAAAGTGCAATCCCGATGAGAACGGCCAGAGAAATGGTAAGACCGATAGAAACAGGACTCAATTGTTTTCCCTCTTCTTCCTCATATGCCTTGCTTGCGGAGAATTCTATGGCCTTGATGCCGAGAAACAGGGCATGAAAGAGTGCTATAAACCCCCGAAGGATCGGGAGTCTGAATATTTTCGGGAGTTCGGACAGTTCCTCTGTTTTTACATGGATTTCCCCTTTCGGGCTCCTGACGGCAACAGTCCAGCTTTTCCTGCCTTTCATCATGACGCCTTCTATGACTGCCTGTCCGCCGATATTCTTCATGGTATTATTCACCTGGACTTCCCCTGATCCGGCCCTATCGCGAAGGGGTATTACCCGACCCTGGTGGGAGAGACAGCGGGAAGAGTAAACGTATTCAAACAAAAGCCGTTGGTCGGCATAAGGCGACTAACGGCTTTTGTTTGTTAGGGTACCTACTTTTTTGCGTATTTCCGTTTGAACTTCTCTACCCGTCCTTCAGCATCAACGATTTTCTGTTTGCCGGTAAAGAACGGATGGCACTTTGAACAAATATCTACATGGATTTGTTGTCTCGTTGACCGTGTTGTAAAAACCTCACCACAGGCACATTCGACTTTTGTCTCGTTGTATGACGGATGAATACCTTCTTTCAACCTGCTCCTCCTGAATTTTTATTCTTTTAATAATAATAGATTTCTATGAATTTTAGCAAGCACAGCATATATTTGGGGGGAAACGGGCAAAAAATGAGCAGAAATATTTATGAATTATAATATATAGTATCGATGCAGCTCTACCATGAAGGAGGCAGCAATGGATGATATTTTCTCCATAATCCTCAGCAAGATGCCTGCAGGCGTTATTGTTTACGATAAAAAATTGCAGGTAATTTACTCAAACAGAGTGGCAGGAAACTTCCTCAAACGGTATCTTCTTCCGGATGAAATACCCCCGTTAACCCGAAGAATCTTTGATGCAATGGATAAATCCAGCCTGCACGAACTATTCCCCGGCGAAGTTTATATATTCAAGAGACTTGATGGTTCATCGAGCAACTGGATCTTCAAGTTTTTCATTGCCGAGAGCCCTAAACCGCTTGTCGGCATTTTCATTATAGAGGAAAGGGTTTCCCAGAGGCTTGACATGAATGAGATAAGAAAGCAGTTCAGATTAACCCGAAGAGAAACCGATATACTCAGGAGGGTTCTTGATGGCTTGAAAAATGTCGAAATTGCAGAAGAGCTTGAGATATCCGAACAGACCGTGAAAGATCACCTGAGTAACATTTATATGAAATCAGGCGTCGAAAACCGGTTTGATTTAGCACGGTTACTCATGAACACGGGGACCAGTTCGTAATGCTTCGTTCTTCGGGTTCAGGATATTTTTGGCGTATTCTATGTCGTCCCGTATCTGCTTTTCGAGACTGACCGGATCCGGAAAGGTCCGCTCACCCCGGATTCTATCGATAAAATATATCCTGATATTCGCTCCGAGAAGGTTGCCGGAAAAACTGAAGAGGTGCACTTCATAACTGACGTTTTCGTTCCCGAAGGTCGGATTTTTCCCGATATTTGCAACACCGTTGTAAACAGTTCCTCTCATATTGACCTTTACCGCATAAACACCCTCCCTGGGTGCAATCTCAACCGGTGTCGTGATGTTTGCTGTTGGAATGTGCAGGATACTTTGCCCTCTTCCCTTTCCTTTTATTACACTCCCTTCAATCGAATATGCCCTTCCAAGGTATTGTGAAACTTCATGGACTGCTCCTCTCTGGAGGAGGGATCTGACGGCGCTGCTGCTCACGATGTTTCCGTGTACCATTACATTTCTGATTGCCTGAACGTCGAAGCCAAAAGATTTCCCGCGCTTTCTGAGCAGGTCTATTGTCCCCTTCTTATGCTTTCCAAAAGTATAATTCGTGCCGACAATAATCTCCCTGACCTTTATTTTTTTTATCAGGACCTCATTGATAAAATCATCCGGAAGCATGCTTGAAAATTCTTTATTGAAGTTTATGAGAAGCAGGACATGTATCCCCATTGTCTCGATGAGCCGTGCCTTCTCCTCTGTAGTCGTGAGTAGTTTTATATTCCTTTCCGGTGCGATGACTTTTACCGGGTGGGGCTCAAAGGTCATTACCATAGATGTGCCTTTGATCTCTCCAGCCCTCTTTACGACTGTTGAGAGTATCTTCTGATGGCCCAGGTGGACGCCATCATAATTACCTATGGTGAGCACCGTATCAGGGTATATTTTATTTAAGGCTTCGAGCCCTACAACGATCTCCATGATGACCTTCTTGAAGGAGTTTTTCGAAAATATTTCTCACTTGCTGCTCCGCCTCCGACGTTGTCCCATTGTTATTAACCGTAAAATCGGATTTCCTGATTTTTTCCTCTATGGGAACCTGCAATCGTATCCTCCGAAGAGCTTCTTCCCGCTTGACTCCTTTCTCTTCGAGACGGTGCAAGGCCCTCTCCAATTCCGTCTGCACCGTAATGATACACTGAAACCTGTCTTCGTACCCGCGCTCAAAAAGCAATGGTATTTCGACAACAACGATCTTTTTCCCCGTGTCTGGATGCTCAAGAAGGCGGTGTATCTTCTCGAATACAAGAGGATGGAGGATGTCTTCGAGAGAACGTCTCGAGGCATTATCGGAAAAGATTATGGAGGCAACTTTCTGTTTATCCAGCCCGCCGTTTGCCTGAAATATTCCGTCACCGAAAAGATTTCTGATTTTCTGCAGAACCTCTGTTTCCTGAAGCAGTGCTTCAACGATTTTATCTGCATCATAGGTGAGCGCGCCGAGTTTCTGAAATATCTTTAGAACCGTGCTCTTTCCCATGCCATAGTTGCCGGTCAATCCCACAAGAAACATAGGCAGTATTATACCAGTTTAGGAGTATTGCATTGTGGCAAGGATCAGTGAGACACCCAAAAATAAGTTGCGGGATATCTATTATCTCCCCTCCCTTGGGGAGGGGATGAAGGGGCGGGTGTTGAAAATAATATCCATCGAACACCCTCTCCCTAACCCTTTCCCCTCAAGGGAGAGGGAATTATGCGGAAACCCAAATCAGTAGTCTGGAGAATTTTTATTGCCGGAGACTATAAGTCTTGTACCTAAAATCAGTAGTGAGGGTTATGACTGGATTTCGGGGCCATTCATGCGTCCGATTATGTCCCTGGTAGTCTGAATATTTTTTCTCTGCAAATAAGCACCTAATCCATTGATGATCTCAGTGGTCGCTTTCGGATTCAGAAAGTTGCCAGTACCTACCTGAATGGCTGAAGCACCCGCGAGCATGAATTCTATAGAATCCTGTGTACTGGTAATGCCGCCTATGCCGATGACGGGAATGCTGACAGCCTGCGATGCCTCCCATACCATTCTTACAGCTATTGGTTTGATTGCCGGTCCTGACAACCCACCAGTGACATTTGCAAGCCTGGGTTTCCATGTCTCGGTATCAATCGACAATGCGGGGATGGTATTAATGAGTGATATGGCATCGCTGCCTGCATCCTCGGCTACCCTCGAAAAATCAGGTATGCTGGATACATTCGGGGACAGCTTCGTTATGAGAACCGTGTTGCTGACAGCTCGTTTGACAGCAGCGATGAGCTTTGCGAGAGACCGCTGATCAATGCCAAAGGTCATCCCGCCTTTTTTGACATTAGGGCACGAAACGTTCAATTCAATTCCGTCAACGCCGGAGGCATCAAGCGTCTTTGCAAGCCTCACGTATTCCTGAACGGTGTTTCCAAGGATATTGACGACAATCTTTGTATCAAAATTCCTAAGGTAAGGCAGTTTATCCCGTAAAAATGTCTTCAGGCCGACATTCTGCAGGCCGATTGCATTCAGCATGCCACAAGGGGTCTCGCATATTCTCGGAGCGGGATTCCCCTCCATCGGCTTTACGGATATGCCTTTCACTACAATACCGCCAAGCAGGTTCAGGTCGACAAAGTCAGCATATTCCTCCCCGTATCCGAACGTGCCGGATGCCGTCATGACAGGGTTCTTGAGCTTTAGTTTGCCTATGTTGACAGATAGATCCATAATTGAAACTATTGACGGTTATTCATAGAGAGACATTATTGGCGACTTCTGTCATTGCGGCTTGTCCGCAATCCTTCAACTTTTTCAGAAAGATTCCCGACAAGCGGGAATGACATTAAAGGAGATTCAACTGCAGCCACGTTAGAATGAGTTACCACACTATGTCCTCTATAGCGAATACCGGCCCTTCCTTGCATACCCTCTGGTACCCTTTTTCTGTTTTTACCGAGCATCCGAGACATGCACCGAAACCGCATGCCATATTTTCCTCAAGAGACATATATCCCTTGATATGTCTGTCAACGGCAATTTGAGATACAGCCAAAAGCATGGGCTTCGGGCCGCAGGCATAGATCATGTATGAAATGCCTTGAGAAACTGGAGAAGTCAGGAAATTGGTCAGAACATCAGTTACCTTGCCCTCTCTGCCGAAAGAGCAGTCATCAGTGCACGTCATGAGTTCGCTCCCCGATTTCTCCAATTCATTCAGCAGAAGGAGATCATTTTTGCACCGGGCGCCGTATATGAGATATGGCTTTTTGGGAAGACTTTCCGCAAGAGAAAAGAGGGAAGCGATACCTATTCCGCCTGCAATGAGCAGAGGAGTATGTCCCTTCGCAGGTTTCGGATATCCGGTACCGAGAGGACCGATTGCCTGTATCCCGTCCCCCGGCTTCAATGCTTTCATCTGTGCTGTCCCTTTTCCCTTCACCGCGTAAACGAATTGAAGGGTTTGTGCAGTTTTTCTGAAATAACTGAAGGGCCGTTTTAATAAGGGATCGAATGAATTGCCCGTTCCTACCATGTAGAACTGGCCTGGAGACGGTTCAAATATCGGATCACGTGGCTCTATCGTAAGGAGGTAGGTTTTATTGTTTAATGGAAGGTTATCGGTTACCTTTGCCTTGAAAATCTTATGCAAAGCTTATCTCTAATATCTCATACTCCAATGTTTTTGCAGGAACCTTGATGTTGACAACGTCGCCGACTTCCTTATTCAGTAAAGCTTTGCCGACAGGCGAGCTGATGGATATCTTCCCGTTTTTCGCATCTGCTTCGTCAGGGCCGACAAGCATAAATATTTTCTCTTCGTCAGACAAGAGGTCGATAACTTTTACGGTAGCACCGAAGGCAGTTTTTTTCTGGGAAATCTTTGAGGGGTTGATGACATCTGAAAGGGCAAGTTTGGTTTTCAGCTCCTGGATTCTCCCTTCGATGAAAGACTGTCTTTCCTTTGCAGCATGATATTCTGCATTCTCTGAAAGATCCCCGTGTGCCCTTGCTTCGGAGATGTCTCTAATATTCTTTGGCCTGTCAACTTTCAGCAGTCTTTGGAGTTCTTCCTGAAGTTTCTGGTAGCCGTCCGGTGTAATTGGTAGTCTCCTGAGCACATTATCCCCCTTTCAGATTAAATTAATGTAACACTTTTATCATGAATTTTTCTATATTAGATGTCACAGCGGATATCCCGAAAACTGTTGAAGAGAAAAGGAGTATAACAATGCGATTTTCAAAGATGCTTATACCAACCCTGCGTGAAGTTCCTGCTGATGCAGAGTCAGTAAGTCATATCCTTATGCTGAGAGCAGGGTTTATCAGACAGCTCGCATCAGGACTCTATATCTATCTTCCCCTTGGGATCAGGGTTCTCGAAAGGATACACAGAATCCTCCGCGAGGAGATGAACGCCATAGGTGCACAGGAGATCACCCTGCCGGCGCTGCATCCGGCTGAGATATGGCAGGAGACCGGAAGGTGGTACGAGATAGGGGATGAGATGTTCAGGCTGAAGGACAGGACCGGCCGTGATATGTGCCTCGGCATGACCCATGAAGAAATAATGACGTGGCTTGCAGCGAGGGAAATCCGCTCATACAGGGAACTGCCTCAGGTGTGGTATCAGATCCAGACGAAACTGAGGGATGAGGCCAGGCCGAAGAGCGGGATAC
>JAGSYM010000298.1 GCA_018262395.1 Nitrospirota bacterium
AGGGGCTTGATGTTATCAAGCGGCTGGATGCTAAAGTTGTTCTTATTGTCAAGTACGAAGGTGAGTACATTGTTGATTATATTCTTCAGGCAAAAAAGGATCTCAAGGAGCGGTTTCTCGGTGTCATATTGAATAAGGTCACTTCGGAACTGAAGCAAAGTACATATGACTATACCGTGCCTTTTCTTCAACGAAAGAACATCGATATTCTGGGGATAATCCCTCATGATTCCATTGTTGGATCAATTACCGTCGAAGAACTGAATGAGATGCTTGGGGGAAAGGTGTTATGCTGCCATGATAAACTCACAAATCTTGTAGAGCATTTTCTGATCGGCGCAATGCAGGTGGACAAGGCAATTGAATATTTCAAGAAAACGAGAAATAATGCGGTTATTGTCGGAGGTGATAGAGCTGACATTCAAATATCGGCAATAGAATCAGGCTCTGTCTGCCTGATTCTCACAGGCGAACTCTATCCAGGCGAAATCATCATGTCGATAGCTGAGCAGAAAAATATCCCAATTCTTGTAGTCCGGGAAGACACATACGGCGTCGCAAAAAAATTGGAGAAGCTTTCTGTCAGACTAAGGCTACGCGATAAGGCAAAGGTTGAACGGGGCATGAATCTGGTTAACGAGCATGTAAACTTTTCTCTTCTATATAAAAAATTAGGCATAAATCGTATGTAGGAATTATGTAGCCCCTGTCCCCATTTTATTGATATTTTCCTTGACATTATCAGAGCCCTCTGGTATAAACTCTGCATGGATATTGCCTTAAGTGTCAGTAATTTTTTCTGCCCGAATCAATCCTGCAATGATCATAAGAAAAAGGGGATCGGCAATATAATCATTTATGACAGATACGGTAAGGATCAAAGACTCCTTCTCAAATGTAAAACCTGTAACTTTAGATTTTCCGAAAGGCGGAATACGATTTTTTTCGGTCTCCACACAAAGGAGTCAAAAATACGGGAAGTCATCCATTGTCTTCTTGAGGGAATGAGTTTCAGGGAGGCTGCAAGCGCATCCGACCTGGACAAGGATACTGTACAAAGGATATGGAGGCGTTTTCTGGAGTACTGCGAGGAATCCATGGAAAGCCTTCTGAAAGATTTCAATATGAAACTTGAGGATCTCATCATGTTGTTATATAAACGAGTTCAGAAAAGGTGAACAGGATATGGGAAAGATAAGAGTTGCAGTTGCCGGTATCGGGAACTGTGCCAGCTCATTAATTCAGGGAGTTGACTATTACAGATCTCTGGGGAAAGACCATCCTGACAAGTCTCTCGGCCTCATGCATTATTCGCTTGGGGGGTACAGACCTGATGACATAGATTTTGTAGCTGCCTTTGACATCGATCAGAGGAAGGTCGGTAAATCTCTGAAAGAAGCGATCTATGCTTTACCGAATTGCACAAAAAAGATCACTCATAATCTTCCGGATATTCCGGTCACGGTTCTGATGGGAAATGTCCTTGATGGTATATCACCCCACATGAAAGACTATCCGGAGGAGAGGTCATTTGTTGTTGCACGAAAGAAGCCGTGCAATGTCGTTCAGGTCTTAAAGCAAACTGAAGCTGATATCCTGATAAGCTATATGCCCGTGGGGTCTGAAAAAGCGACAGCATATTATGCCGAGGCATGTCTGAAATCAGGTGTGGGGTTCATCAATTGCGTGCCGGTCTTCATCGCATCCGATAAATCATGGGCAAAAAGATTTGAGCAAAAAAAGGTACCCATAATCGGGGACGATATAAAAAGCCAGATCGGTGCCACTATTATCCACAGAGCTTTAACAAGACTGTTTGAAGAGCGGGGGATAAGAATTGATAACACTTACCAACTGAATGTCGGTGGCAATACTGACTTCTTAAATATGCTGAACAGGAACAGAGTCCGCTCCAAAAAGATATCCAAGACAGAGGCAGTCCAGTCACAGATGCGCACACCCCTTATGGATGAGCATATCCATATCGGCCCATCCGATTATGTACCCTGGCTCAAAGACAACAAGATATGCTTCCTCAGAATCGAAGGGAGAGGATTTGGACACATACCGGTTCATGTGGAAATGCGACTTTCTGTCGAGGATTCGCCAAATAGTGCCGGCGTTGTCATCGACGCTATACGGTGCTGCAAAATCGCCAGGGACAGAGGGGTAGGGGGGGTGCTCATTTCACCTTCAGCATATTTCATGAAGCACCCGCTGATTCAGTTCCCTGACGAAAAGGCACGGGCAATGGTAGAGGCTTTTATAAAAGGGAACATTGAGAGGTAAATGCTTAGTGCCCATTTTGGTCATTTTCTTGATGCCCCTCTCAGTGCACTTGCAAAACGAGTTCCGGTAAGTCCAAATTTACTTACCGTAGCCGGTTTTCTGATTACAATCTGTGCAGCTCTCATAATCCCTTACAACCTCAGGCTTGGCGGATTATTCATGCTGTTTGGTGGCGTCCTCGATATGCTTGACGGCATTGTAGCAAGAACAAGCGGAAGAGTTACAAAATTCGGGGCATTCCTTGATTCGGTCCTCGACAGATATTCAGACGCATTTCTCTTCCTGTCTATCTCCTATTATCTTGCAGCACAAGGCAACCATACAGGCTCATTTCTCAGTCTCGGGACTTTAGTCGGTGCATTCCTTATCAGTTATGCACGGGCACGCGCTGAGGGACTCGGCATACCCTGCAACACAGGGATTATGGAAAGACCAGAGAGAATTATCCTTCTTATATTTGCCACTCTGACAGGATGGCTTGTGCCGGTACTATGGATAATGCTTGTTCTCTATGGATAATGCTTGTTCTGACACATGTAACTGTTCTGCAGAGAATCTATTATGTATGGCATAGAACGAGAAAGGATTAGAATGCCAATAATTTATTGTTTATTCTCTCCCGATTCAAAATCCTTGCATCGGGTTACAGGTGAAAGATAAATATCTCGTTTGCTGCATATCCCGTTCTCTCCACTCGTAGAACCGTAAGCAGAGCTTAAGGCATTCAGGCCAGGCAACTCTCTCTCAAGGAATGCCGGATTATTATTGAAATATCTGCAATCCCTGCAGGTCCTCTCAAGGAATGCCGGATTATTATTGAAATATCTGCAATCCCTGCAGGTCATTTGCCGCATGATCCTTTTTTTTTAATTTATTATTTTCTATTGTGCTGTCTTGCTTATCCAGAAATTACCCATCACCCATACAGAGAGGACAAAACCCAGAATAACATTTACAATAACACCGATGGTAAAAGCCCAGAAGGGCTTCTTGCCGGCAGAAGCCAGTTCCCTGAATCTCGTAGTAAGACCTATACTCAGGAAACAGAAGATGAAAGCCCACGACCTGAGACTCTTTATCGGCTTAACGAGTTCCGGCTTAATAACCTTGTCAAATTCAGCGAGAGAATATTGTGATGCTATGACTGTAATAACAACCGATGCAATAAAAAAGCCGAGGACAAATTTTGGAAATCTCCACCATATCTCGGATGCCCGGGGAGGTGTTTCGCATTCCTCTTTTTCCCATTTTAAACATGCGATCAAAGCGAATGCAAATGACCATATGCCCAGCCAGATATCTCTTCCTATAACCTTCATCAAAGTAAAGGCCCTTACTGCAGCTTCCTCATTGCCGACCATCTTCCCATATGCTACTGCCGCTGCAAATCCTGCCGCATCAGCGAATTCGGAAGACCCTACCCACGCACCCACAGGAGCGGGATGCAGATTCAAAAATCTTGAGAAATAGGGGATAAAAAATATCATTACGATAGCCCACACAGTTACGAGCGCTATCGTAATAGACACGTGCTCCTTTTTTGCTTTCACTGCGCCACCGACTGCTATGGCTGCAGACACACCACAGATCGCCGCTCCGACTCCAAGGACAGCGCCAAATCTTTTATCAAGCCCGAAGAGCTTATGCGCCACAAAATAAATAGTCAGACAGGTAACAACAGATATGATTGTAGCCTGCATAAATGCGATTGGCCCGGCCCATATAATCAGCGTAAAGGGAAGGGTGGCGCCAAGGAGAACAATGCCGGTCTTTATATAATATTCAACCCTGAAACCTGCATCCATCCATTTCGGCAATTTTATCAGATTTGATATAGCGAGCCCGAGAATCAGCGCAACCAGTGGAGCCTCAAAGCCATTTTTGGAGAGAGGTTCATATTCTCCAATGATGAAGGTAAGGATTGACAAAATATAGAGGAAAATGAAGGACGGGATATATTCAGACTGCCTGAACCCTAAGATTCTGGTACTTATGGCGAAAATGATAAACCAGAAGATGAATTGTAGTGCATACCATCCGATCTGCGACGAAAAATGCTCGATAAGTTTGCTGGAATCCGTCCATGAAGGGGGGAGAACACTCAGAGATTTGAGAAACGGGTTGCCGGTGTAGAAAAATAGTATCGCAGCAAAGACGATGCCGAGACCAAGATATATTGCCCACCAGTCCTCTTTGAGATAGAGTTCCTTCCATCCCATGGGCTTTTTGGCTTCTTCCATCAAAT
>JAGSYM010000299.1 GCA_018262395.1 Nitrospirota bacterium
TATGCCTCTTTCACCATACTTCACAGTTGTGCGTTCATAAACAGCGGCAAATACTATTACTGCAGCAGCATTCCTGACAGAGATCTGGCCTAAGGCAGCAGCGCACAATTCGCTTCTTCTGTCCCCTTTTACGACCCGTACTAATTCATGCCTGGCAGGCCTGTAATGATAGACACCATCGGGAAGACCATCTACATTTCCTGCAAGAACATAAATCTCAAGAGGATAAAGCGCCCCGGCAGAAGGCGCTGTCCTGAGCCCCCTTGGACTTGTGATACCCTGTGCAGCCCACAGAAGCTGTGATACTTCTGCAAGTGTCAGAGAGCTGTCCTTAAAACTCCTGACAGACCTTCTTTTAAGCATGGCCTTTTCAATGGAGGTTTTACTGTCCAGTAGGGAGGGGTTCAGACAGCTTGATCGTTTCAGACTTATATTCCGGCATAGCATCAATAATTTCAACTGTCTGCAATAAGACAAATCCAGTAACTGTTAAGAGCATGATTACAACAGCCAGAAAAGCATGTTTTTTCTTCATCTTGTTTGAAATAATCAACTTTAAAAATTTATATTGCTTTTCCTTTATTGCAGAGCTGTCAAAGCATGCTCACAAGCTTATATGCAAAATCCACTCCCTTTTGCATGACCTGTAAATCATCTGTATGGGTTCAATACATATGAGACTGATAGAGGGATTTTAAGCATAATACTTGCTTTAAGAGGCATAAACTATGGTCATTTGCATTTCATCTCTTTTCTGATATGCTTTTTTATATATCCCAAAAAACAGCCCTGTACCAGGGAGGAGAAAATGCTTATTGAATTCAGTATTTTGCCTTTAGGCATCGGCAGCAGCATCGGTGATAAGTTGGCAGACGTTTTGAAAATTGTTGATTCAAGCGGATTGCCGTATAAGATCAACCCTATGGGAACGGTGATTGAGGGTGAATGGGATGAAGTCATGAAGATTGTCAGGAAATGTCACATGACAGTCATGAAAAAAGGGGAACGGGTTTTGACTGATATTAAGATAGATGACCGTAAAGGTATGCCAAAAAGAATTGATGCAAAGGTAAAATCCATTGAGCGGAGAATAGGAAAGCCGCTTAAAAAGTGAGATGCGCCTGTAGCACCTGCGTGAGTCTCAGATGAAAGACCGCGTAATAGTCCCTCTAATATTTTTCTGCTCCTTTTCTAGTCTTGCTTACGAGATACTGCTGATAAGGATCTTCTCCATATCCCTCTGGTATCACTTCGCTTTTATGATAATCAGCATTGCCATGCTCGGCATCGGGGCCAGCGGGACAATACTTGCACTTTATCCAAAACTCCGGAATCTAGCCAACCTGGGTCACTACACACTGCTGCTTGGTGCCGCCATCTGTCTTAGTTACCTCATGGCAAACCAGATATCTTTCGATCCGGTGAGACTCGCCTGGTCGCGTCTTGAGATATTGAAAATCGGCCTTTACTACATCACCCTTTCCATACCATTTTTCTTTGCCGGACTGACTGTTGCTGCGGTCTTTTCTTCCTTAAGCGAAAAGTCCGGTCTTATCTACGGCGCTGATCTTCTTGGAGCCGGCGCAGGCTCAACGGGGATACTGGTTTTTTTGTCAATTACGTCCCCTGAAAGTGGAGTATTCATTCTCTCTTCCATTGTCCTGACTTTGACCTGTATGACAGGAAAGTTGAAATTAAAATTAGCTGCCTTTGCCTTCATAACGCTCAATCTTTTATTTCTCTTATATCATCCTGATTTCATCAGGCCAAAGATGTCCCCATATAAAGAGCTTCGGATGGCCTTGAGATATCCAGGGGCTGAGCACCTCAGCACATATTTCAGTCCCTTTTCAAGAATTGATATTTTCAAAAGCCCTGTTGTCCGCTTTGCCCCAGGCATCAGTCTCTCGTATCTTGACAGCCTTCCCCAGCAGATTGGCATTTCAACAGACGGCGGAGAGATCAACGCGATAACAACCTTTGATGACGTAAAAAAGCTCTCATTTCTCCAATATCTACCCTCTGCGCTTGCCTATGAAACAGGCAATAAAGAAGATGTCCTGATCATTGATCCCAAGGGTGGTCTTCAGGCGCTTGTTGCAAGCCACTTCGGATCAAAACATGTGTATAAAGTCGAGTCCAATCCCTTATTGATGAGGGTTGTACGTGATAAGTACAGGGATTTTTCCAGGGACATATTCGGTAATAACGCCTGGTCCGGTCTTGCCAGGTCGTGGCTTAAGTCGCAGGACAGAAAATTCGACATTATTGATATATCACTGATGGGTGTGAGCTCCTCAGGATCTCTCGGCATATCAGAGGATTACAGGTTCACAGTTGAGGCCTTCAGAGAGTATATAGCAGGCCTGAAAGCAGCAGGTATTTTAAGCATCAACCTCTATATTTCCCCGCCGCCCAGAACCGAGTTGCGATTGCTGCATACTGTCATTACCGCCTTTGAAGATCTGGGGATAAATGATGCCACAAGCCGCATTGCAGCGATCAGAAGCTGGGGGAACATATGCATATTGGCAAAAGAAATGCCCTTTACCAAAGAGGAAATAGGGATTATCAAAGAGTTTTCGAAGAAGAAGAGGTTTGACCTGATTCATCTTCCAGGGATAAAGGAAGAGGAGACAAATATCTATATTCGCACGCCCGGGAACGGATATTTCAGTGCCTTCAGGAGCATCCTGAGTCCTGAAACAAGAGAAGAGTTTCTGGATAAGTATATCTTTGATGTAAGAGCGGTCCGTGACGACAGACCCTTCTCGCATTATTATCTGAAGTTCAAAAA
>JAGSYM010000040.1 GCA_018262395.1 Nitrospirota bacterium
GCCCTTGCGGGACTGTATGACAAAAAAGTCTGGGCAGAATCCTCTTACAGAATATTTAAACTCATAGAAGATATCGGCGGCCGCTTTCACTTGAGAGGATTAGAAAACCTGCGTTCCTGCCGGAAACCGTTGGTTTTCATAAGCAACCATATGAGCACGCTGGAAACATTTGTTTTCCCCTGCATCATCGCGCCCCTTGTAAAAGTGACCTTTGTCGTTAAGGACAGCCTGGTCAAACACCCCTTATTCGGGCCCATAATGCGCTCCCGGGATCCCATAGTTGTAAAAAGAGAAAATCCCCGTGAGGATTTTCAAACTGTTATGGCCAAGGGAAAGGAGCTGTTAGATAGGGGGACCTCCATCATTATTTTCCCCCAGAGTACCCGGTCTGCCGAATTTGTACCGGAAGAATTTAATTCTCTGGGCATCAAACTGGCCAAATCCGCCGGGGTTCAGGTTATGCCTGTGGCGGTCAAGACGGATTTCTGGGGTAACGGGAAATACCTGAAAGATTTAGGAGCTATAAACCGCAGCAAGCCAATCCATATAGTTTTCGGCAAGCCTTTTTCAATTCAGGGAAGCGGCAAAGAGGAACATAAGCAGGTTCTCGATTTCATTATCAGTCATCTCCAGCAATGGGGAGGATTGGTCAACCAAGGCAAGCAATGAAATAAAGACAGATGATGTCATCCTTCAATAAAAGGTGGAATTTTGTGGCCGCAGGCTTCAGCCTGGGTTGATTGGCGCAGCCTGAAGGTTGCGGCTACCCCCCCTTCGGGTGAACTGTTGCGAGATGATAGCTCTCTGTAATTTTCATCTTCTTTATACCGATAAAATAGCGTAAAATACATAAAAATTTTCATAAGCATCGGGGGATAGTCCGCCAAATGAACTCGACTTACTGGTGGAAGCGGAAGAGCAGACAAAAAAGGCTTGTAGGCCGGGCTCTTGTCAGATCAAAGTCATATTCTGAACAGCAAAATGCGTCCCGTAACTTCAGCATTAAGATCATGAATATTCTGCTCGTTTTATTCATATTTCCTCTTTTAGTTTTTTATCTCAACGGTTGTACGACCAAGTATAGCGCGCGTGATCCGGACCAGAAACAGGCCCTTCGGACTTTAGCCGGAGGAGTTGCAGGAATCTTACTTGCAGGAAACACCGGAGGAGCTATTGTTGGCGCTTTAGTCGTGGATATCGTCAGTGTAGCAACAATTAAGTACGAGGACAAACAACTGGAAAACGGAGACCAGGCGGCAAAGAGATACAAAGAGCTGGAGCAGAAGGCTGAAGAAAGAAAAGATCAGGAAAAAAAGGCCGAGGATAAGAAAGATCAGGAAAAGAAAGCTGAGGACAAAAAGGACCAGGAGAGAAAGGCTGAAAAGAAAAAATTTGAAGAAAAGAGAGTGAAACTTATCATAGAAGAATCATCTGTCTCAACCCACACCGTGAAAACCGGGGCAACAGTGAAGGCGAATATCCAGTATACATTGCTTACCCCGGACAGGACAGAACATATCAAGATTACAGAAACAAGGAGACTCCGGACTGCTTACAGCACCAGGGAAGTGGATACGAGAGACATCTCCAGATCGCAGGGAACCTTCCTGTCTTCGGTGCAGTTCACACTGCCTGAAGATATGCCGAAAGGCTATTGCATTTTGTACACTACTGTGACAGACGGAAAACGCGAAAAAACAGCACAATCTGTCTTGAATATTCTGTAAAGTGTCAATCGGTTATCTGTCAATCCTTTGCTTTTCTGAACCTGTCCAGAGACACTATTTTATTGTCACGGTTATCCGTTTCCCCGGATTCTGATACATTGCCGGATTTCATTACAGAATCTCTTTGCTCCCATATGTCCCACCGGTCCAATTTTATCTTTGCGTCAGGGGAAAATACCGACATAATATCATCGGAATGAAGGAAACATTTTTCGGACCTGTTGCTCAGTCCGAAACCCAGGGTAGCATTGATATTCCCGTCGTCTGACCACACGAGATTTTTATAATTCCTCTGGTTGAAGACCAGGATGAGCCCCTTTTGCTTCTCGTCCTCGCTGAATCCCCGAGTACCGATAACCGTGTTTTCTGAATATCTTACGACGACATAGACCTGACCATAGTCGTTCAGGATGTCATAGAAGAGATTCTGAAGATATTTAATCTGATTTTTCATCACAGTATATCTTAGACCATAGATGAAAAATAGACAAAACGTTGATTTAAATTAACCCAGAACTTTCATTGTAATCAAAGAATTCCTTGAATCTCTGCTTCGGGGTTACTGTTTCCGTTATTCTGTCATTCCCGCTTGTCGGGAATCCTTCTGAATAATTCTTATAACAGAAAAATACATAAAGCAAAGAAAGATTCCGGCCCCTCCAAAATGACGGGCGGGCAAGCATGCCGGAATGACATATTTTAATACCTCGCAGCTTGCTGCGGAGTGATTCATTAGAGGGGGGGGAGGGGCCTCCGGGGGGGGAGACCCCTCTTGGGAGGGAAACTTAAAGCTCCTTGTGGAGCTGGGGTGACTTTCTGAGGAATGTCGGCATATCAATATGTTCTTCATAGGACATGATATCAGTCGGTATCATGTCCGTACCTAAATTCTGACTGAGATTTTTGGACAGAACCCTCTCTGAACCTTTCAACTGTACGGGATGTCTGAGAGGTGTCCATGGTTTAACCTGCGGGAGGTCAACCTTCTCCTTCTGATCACTGAACCCCGTCGCTATAACGGTTACCCGCACTTCATCGCTGATATCAGGATCTATAACTGCACCGATAATGACGTGGACGTCTTCATGGGCAGAGTCGTATATGTATGAAACAGCTTCTTTAACACCGTCAAGTGACAGCTCAAGCCCTCCGGTAATATTTACAAGGATACCCTTCGCGCCTTCAATCGATGAATCTTCCAGGAGGGGATTTGATATCGCCTTTCTGGCTGCCTCAAGAGCGCCTCCCTCTCCCTTCCCGAAGCCGGAGCCCATGACCCCTCTGCCCTTATCCTGAATGATTGTCTTGACATCGGCAAAGTCAACATTGATAAGTCCGGGGATGAGGATAATATCGGATATTCCCTGAACCGCCTGCTTTAAAACATCGTTCGCTACCGCAAATGACTTGAGAAGAGGGGTTCCTTTTTCAACAACAAGCCCTATTTTGTCATTGGGTATGACTATGAGGGTGTCAACATTATTTCTCAGCTCTTTGATTCCCTCTTCGGCATTCGCATACCGTATCTTCCCTTCATAGAAAAACGGCTTTGTGATAACTGCGATGGTGATAGCGCCAAGTTCTTTTGCAATACCGGCAATCACAGGGCTTGCACCGGTTCCCGTACCTCCTCCCATGCCCGCGGTTATAAAAACCATGTCAGCCCCCTCCAGATATTCAGCTATCAGTGAGCCGTCTTCAAGGGCAGCGTCTCTGCCGACCTGCGGGTCTGAACCAGCACCAAGCCCCCTCGTAAGATTGGATCCAATCTGGATCCTGGCAGGCGCCAGAGAGGTCTCGAGTGCCTGCATATCAGTGTTCACCGCTATAAATTCAACACCATGCAGATTCGAGGCTATCATCGTATTCAGGGCATTGCCCCCTGCACCACCGACACCGACAACCTTAATTTTCGCAGTCTGTCCCCGTACCTCTTCAATTTCGAACATACTCTATCCCTCCTTTTTTTATTTTGAATATCTCTTTAAACCAATCTTTCATCTTTCCGAATACTCCCCGGACAGCGTCAGTGGAATACACCCGATCTGATGCAGCTTCAAAGCCGTAAAGCACAAGACCTGCTCCGGCTGAACAGACCGGATTGTTGAGTATATCCCGAACGCCATGTATATTCATGGGACCCCCAATCCTGACAGGCAGCCCCCATGCTGATTCTGCCATTGTGCCGAGTCCTTCAAGCAATGCCCCGCCTCCGGTCAGGACAACTCCTGTCGATGCAATATCATGGCCGGAGCATGAGAGAAATTCTCCGCGCAGTAAATCAAGAAATTCATCCGTTCTTGCCTGGAGTATCTCTGCCAAATGCCTTCGCAAAACCATTTTTTCCTGTCCGCCCTGAACAACAGGTATCTTTTCTGATTCGCCGACCGTATGCGTGCCTGCCGACCCGCAACATTTCTTAATGCGTTCAGCCTCGGTCACGGGAATTTTCAGACCGACAGCGATATCATTGGTGAAGTGATTCCCCCCTATAGCAAGTACAAACGCATGGCTCGGCCAGCCGTCTTTATAGAAAATAACGTCTGTTGTACCGCCGCCGATATCGACAACGGCAGCTCCCAGTTCCCGTTCATCATTGGTAAGTATGGCTTCTGCCGATGCAAGTGGACCGAAAACCATATCTGCAACCTCAACCCCTGCCTTTTCGCAGCACCTCAGAAGGTTCTGCATCGAAGTTACTGCCGCTGTAACGGCATAAACCTTTGCCTCAAGCCTTTCCCCTATCATTCCGACCGGATCCTTTATTCCGTTCTGGCCATCGATGCTGTATCCAGCCGGTACAATGTGAAGCAGTTCTCTATCCAGTGGCACATAGAGAGCTTTCGCGGAATCAAGCACCTTATCAACATCAGCATAGGTTACTTCCCTTCCCCCGACACCGCGGGCGCCGATAGTATGAGCGCCTTTTATATGCGCTCCCGAGATACTGACATACACGGAATTGATTTCGACACCAAGAGAAGACTCTGTTTCCATCAGAACCTTCCTGATTGACTGAACCGTCTCCTCCGTATTCACAATGGCCCCTTTTCTCATGCCCTGCGAGGGGGATAGATGCATGCCGCGAAATGCTAACGTACCGCTCACAACCTCCCCGACAACAGCACATATCTTCGTTGTCCCCACATCAAGGCCGACAATGATATCTTCAGGGTGACCCCGTTGAATCACTCCTCAATCCCTCCGGTGGCTATCGGTTTGACAATTGCCTTATCGCCAAACCGCAAATCTATATAATCAACAGGGATATTTCTATCCCTGAGATTTTCCTCCAGTTGAATGAGCCGTTCGAGCTTTTCCTCATACCCTCCTGCTCCTATTTTGACAACCGTTTCGTCCATCTCTACGCGCAATTCATCCGGTTTATGCGCAATAACTTCGATATGGCCTTTTTCTGAAGTGAACCCCTTATCGTTCAGCCGGCGTACGAGCTGCAGGGCCTCAGAAAAGCCCTCCTTTTCTTTGTACGGATCACTGACGATGATCGGCAGAAAAGGCACTGCATCATCCTTCATCTCTTCGAGGATTTTCCCCTTTTCATCAATGAGGAAGAGATGCTCGTGCATATCGAGCAGCGCAAACGGCTCTGTCTCCCTGATGGATATCGAGAGTGTTCCCGGGAATTCCCGCCGCACCTGTGCAGACTTGATCCACGGCGACTTCAGCATCTGACGGCTGACCTCCCTGCATGAAACCGCCAGGAGACTTTTGTTCATCTGGACTCCCGCAAATTCCTTCAATTCCTCATCTGTCAGGTGTTTATTCTCAAGAAAAACAATTTTCTGAATGGGATAGAGAGGTTTCATGTGCTGCGCATGATGATAAAAATATATGCAGAGCGCACTTATGACGACACAGGTGATTGCTGCGATATTCCACTTACTGAATAGAGGAATGCTCTTCCCCTCTCTCTTCAGTTTATTCGCTTTCATGGATTGCACCTCTGAGTATTTCTTCAACCAGGCCGGGAAAGTCGTATCCTGCAAGACGCGCGATCTTAGGCAGCAGGCTTGTTTCAGTCATGCCGGGGATTGTATTGACCTCAAGCACATAGGGATTGCCTTTCCTGTCAATCCTTAGGTCAATCCTGGTGGCGCCTTTACATCCAAGGGACTGATGAGCCGAGAGGGCTGTCCTGCCGGCCCGTTCATAAACCGAAGCGTCGACTTCCGGAGGAAGGATATATTCGGTCAGTCCTGAGGTATATTTCGCTTCATAACTGTAAAATTCAAGAGACGGCCTCACCTCGACTCCACCGATGACTTTCCCGTTCAGGACTCCGATCTGTATCTCTTTGCCGTCGATATACTGTTCAATAAGTATTCTTGATCCGTGCGCACACGCCTGCTCTATGGCCTTCTTCAAATCATGATCACGCCTCACAATGCTTACTCCTATGCTTGATCCTTCTGATGCGGGCTTGACAACCCACGGCAGTGCGAAGTCAACAATCGGGAGCCTTCCGCCTGCAGACCCGCGACCTATAACGACACCGGGAGGGACAGGGATATCATGATAGAGAAACACCTTTTTTGAAGCCTCTTTATCCATTGCAATGGCCGATGCAAGCACTCCGGATCCCGTATAGGAAATCCCCAGAACCTCAAGCATCCCCTGGAGAGAACCATTCTCACCATATCCCCCATGCAGCGCAAGGAATGCGATCTGTATGCCCTCAGCAGCCAATACCGCACAGATATCCTGACCGACATCGACAGCGATAACGTTATAGCCCAATCCTTTAAGTGCCTGGTAAATTGCCTGTCCGCTCCTGAGGGATACTTCTCTCTCAGCAGACGTTCCACCTAACAGAACACCGATTCTATTATCTGTTACCATTCTCTCTTCCTACGATCTTGATTTCCGGTTCAAGGGTGATACCGAATGCATTTCTTACCCGTCCGGCCACCTCGTGCATAAGCCTGATGAAATCAACAGCACACGCTTTCCCTGTATTGATAAAAAAATTTGCATGTATGGTGCTTACCACAACATCACCAATCCTCATCCCTTTGCATCCTGCTTCGTCAATAAGCTTCCCCGCAGATAATCCTTCGGGATTTTTGAACACACAACCCGCCGAAGACTCCCAGATAGGCTGTTTTTCACGTTTTACCCTCAGGAAATTCTCAAACCGCGCTGATACATCAGCTCTCTTGTCCCTCCCGAGTTTTATCTCTGCGCGGATGAGCATATCTGTCGGCAGAATATCCGACTTCCTGTATCCGAAACGAATGTCTTCTGCACAAACCTTCTGAATCTGCCCTTCAGCACCCATCAGATCGACTGAAACAAGAACATCCTTTATCTCATAGCCAAAGGAGCCCGCGTTCCCGCAGATTGCTCCGCCGACAGTTCCCGGAATGCCTGCGAGTCCTTCAAGCCCTGCATACCCCTGCTCCATCGAATACATCACAAGCCTCTGGAGCACTGTCCCTGTGCCGACAGACAGATATGCATATTCGCCATCCTCTCCCAAAAATTCGATTGTCCTGAATGAACGGAAGCATATGACAGCACCCTCGATACCACCGTCCTTTACGAGGATGTTCGTCCCGCCTCCGAGGGGGAATACGGCGATATCATTCTTTTGCAAATAATCACGCAGACGACCGAGTGATGCGACGTTCTCCGGAATGGCAAAAATATCCGAGGGACCACCTATCTTCAGGGAAGTATGTCTGCTCATGGGCTCCCTGAATTTCATATCACCTTCAAACACACAGTCAGTTACAATGTCTCTTATCTGCTGGCCTGTCATGCCTCCCTTTCCCTTTTCGACTGCAATGTATTCAGTATCTCTTCCCCGCATTTCCAGACATTCCCTGCGCCGAGCGTAAGAACAACATCTCCTTTCCTGACCTGTTCGATAATATGATCAGTTGCCTTCCCCCTGTCCTCCATATAAATGACATGGTGATATCCTGCTTCGCTGATCTTTTCGGTCAGTATTGACGAGTGGACACCTTCAATCGGATGCTCTCCGGCCGGATAAATATCAAGCACGATGAGCATATCTGCATCAGAAAAGGAAACCGAAAATTCCTTCATCAGATCTCTCGTCCGGGTGTAGCGGTGAGGCTGGAAGAGAACAACTAACCTGCCGGCTCT
>JAGSYM010000300.1 GCA_018262395.1 Nitrospirota bacterium
GCAGAGTTCATTGCCGGATTGGATGGGGATATCGTCATAGACGAGGTCCAGAGGGCACCTGAACTGTTTCTCGCAATCAAGGCAGAGGTTGACCGAAACCGCAAACCAGGTCGCTTTCTCCTTACCGGATCTGCAAATGTAATGCTTTTGCCGAAGCTCTCCGAATCCCTGGCCGGACGGATGGAGATCCTGACCTTGTGGCCTTTATCACAGGGAGAAATAGAAGGGGTGAGGGAAGGCTTTATTGATGCAGTCTTTGGTGACAAGCTGCCTTCTTTTTCAAAAACCACTGAAGACAGGACTCAGACCATAAAAAGATTATTGCTCGGCGGATACCCCGAGATTATCGGAAGGGCCACACTCTCGCGGAGAAAGGTGTGGTTCGGCTCATATATAACCACTATCCTCCAGAGGGACGTGCGAGACCTTGCCAATATTGAGGGACTGACTATTCTGCCAAGGGTATTATCGCTTATAGCTGCCAGGACTGCCTCTCTTCTTAATTTTTCAGAGCTTTCAAGAAGCATCGCAATACCGCAAACTACTTTAAAGCGGTACATGAGCCTCCTTGAGACGACCTTCCTTTTCCAGCCTCTTCCCGCATGGTCAGGCAACCTTGGCAAGAGACTTGTGAAGGCCCCTAAGGTCATGCTCAACGACACAGGCCTTGTTTCAAATCTTATTGGCTTATATGAGGATGGGGTGGAAACTCATCAGGAAATCATCGGTGCGGTTCTTGAAAACTTTGTTGCAATGGAGTTGAGGAAGCAGGAGGCATGGTCTAAAATACAGCCGCAGGTTTTTCACTTCCGGACTCAGACCGGGCAGGAAGTCGATATCGCACTTGAAAACGCCGCGGGGAAAGTAGTTGGTATCGAGACCAAGGCCAGCAAGTCAGTGAATGCCCAGGACTTCAAAGGGCTTCAGACCATGTCAGAATCACTGGGCCCACGTTTTCACAGGGGCATAGTCCTTTACACCGGCAGTGAAGGCATCCCTTTTGGCAAAAACATGCAGGCTTTGCCTGTCAGCGCGCTTTGGACGCTTGGCGCCTTGAAAAATACGAAATAGTGGAGCTAATTTACAGGAATATAGGGAGGGGCACATGCAAAGCCTTTCGGTTGGCGCTGTCCCTATTTTTTTATATCTTCTTACAGAGATATGCATGGACTAATTCTCTCATCGTATCAGAAGTAACAGCTTCCCATTTGACCACAACATTCAGATTAACTGAATCGCTTGTGCCGTCTGCATAAATTCTCGTTGCATGAAGCATTCTACTCATTCCCTTTTCACATGCGTATTCCTGAAAATCCAATTCCTCTCTTGCCTGGAATTTTTCTGGATGTTTCGATAGCTTTCTTGTCCATACCCTAATAAAATGTTTCGGGAGATCCCTCATACAGCGCTCAGCTGTACCGAGAGGACATCGGATACACCATGCACAGGTTACCTCGCAGTATTCAATACTTTTCTTATCAACATAATACTGTTGATCGTTATTTTCAGCAAACAGTTCCCACTCAGATGCCATCGCCATATCAGCAAAAAAGCATAAGAGAACAAATATCAGAAAATATTTTTTCATATTCATGTCTTCACTATTATCTTAAGAATTACAAGGTTGAATTCAATCCTACTGCGGTAGGGGTATCAAGGTTTTTCATAGAATAATTTACGGGCAAGTGGTCTAAGAAGTTTCTTATTGCTATAATGATTATATGAAAGAAGCGATGTTCTATGAAAAACTCGAAGAGAAGAAAGTCAGGTGCTTTTTGTGCAATCACCATTGCATTATTAAAGAGGGCAAGAGAGGTATCTGTGCTGTGCGCGAAAATAGGGACGGCATTCTCTACAGCCTCGTTTATGGCAAGGTAATCTCGATGAATGTTGACCCGATCGAAAAGAAGCCGCTCTTTCATTTCCTGCCTGCTTCAACCTCCTTTTCGATCGCAACGGTAGGCTGCAATTTCCGCTGTGAGCACTGCCAGAATTACGACATATCACAGTACCCAAGGGAGCATGATGATATCGCCGGGTACGAAATGACCCCTGAGGGAATTGTTGAAGCAGCAATAAAAAACGGCTGCGAGAGCATCTCATACACCTACACAGAACCGACAATGTTCTTTGAATTCGCCTTTGACTGTGCAAAGCTTGCACATCAAAGAGGCATAAGAAATGTGTTTGTCAGCAACGGGTATACAAGCCCTGAAGCAACACGGGTCATTGCGCCATATCTCGACGGCAACAATATCGACCTCAAGGGCAATGATGATTTCTACAAAAAGGTCTGCGGTGCACGGGTTGATCCGGTGAAAGAAACGATCGGGCTCATGAAAGAACTCGGCGTCTGGATTGAAGTCACAACGCTCATCATTCCCGATTATAATGATTCAGAACATGACGTGCGGGAGATTGCAGAATTCATCGCATCCGTTGACCCTGCGATCCCTTGGCATGTGACGCAGTTTTATCCCACATACAAATTGACTGATAAGCCGAGGACTCCTGTGCAGACCCTCCGGAGGGCCCGGGAGATTGGATTTGAGGCAGGCCTGAAGTATGTCTATGAGGGAAATGTTCCCGGCGAGGGAGGAGAGAATACCTTTTTCCCGAACTGCAAACAGCTCCTGATCATGCGTTTCGTGTTCAGGATCTTGAAGATGCAGCGTGCGGATTGGAAATGCTTCAAATGCGGGCATAACCTTGAGGGAGTATGGATATAGTCAAATTCTTCCCATCATCAGGAGAGCGTCCTCATCCGGATGAGCATAGTAT
>JAGSYM010000301.1 GCA_018262395.1 Nitrospirota bacterium
TTATTCAACATAAGTTAAAAACCTGTTAGGAAACGTCTTTTTTTCATGCTCTGATTGGCTTAAATTAAGAGCCTTATACATTCTGCCTAATAATTAGGCAATAAAATAACCTAATAAAATCAATCAGTATTGTCCAACTCATCTGCCTCTCCGAAATATACTCGTCTGAACAACTTTAAACCCGCATGGATAAAGGATGCCCTCTTTGCGTTCAAATTTTAGCCATATTTTGTTGCATGCGTTCCTAAAGTTTTCATGCATGCCTACTGCAGGATTATCGGCAAAAAACCCGCTTGAATATTTTACCCCGCCTTATTCTGGTCAGATTTGTCTGAAACTTATGAATTATGCGGGATAGGCAAAAAAAGATATGGGACGCAATCCGTCTGCGGCCCGGCAAAAAAATGATCTATTTTTCTTCCAGGCCTATGGAAAACATGGCGTCCAAATCATACCTTGAAAAGGCCTGAAAGGCGAGCATGGTTTCTGTTTTCAGGATCGCGTTGATTTTAAGCAGATGGTTCGTCACCAGGTCGGAAAGCTCTTCATTGCTGGCGACCCGTGCGATTGCGACCAGATCATATTGGCCGCTCACAGAATATACTTCTGATATCCCTTCTATTACCGCAAGCTGTTCCGCGACCTCGTTTATCTTTGTCCTCTCAACCGCAATAAGGATAATAGATGTTACCATGTTGCCTCCTCTTCCTGTTTCTTATCTCAACCACGTTATTCTCCGGGAATTGCATCTGTGGATTGAAGAAAAAAAATTAAAGCAGCTTCTCTATCTTCCCCTTTGTCTCCGGCTCTGTCCAGTCGTACTCGCCGTAGAACTTTTCGACTATCGTCCCGTTTCTGTCTATGAGAAAGGTCGTCGGCATCGAGAAGACCCTGTACAGTTTTGCAGCGGTGTGGTCCTCATCAAAGAGGATGGGGAAATCGACCTTATGCTTTTCGAGAAAGTCTTTAACGCTGCTGACAGATCTGTCTGTAGAAACAGCGATGATTTCGAGGCCGCGATTTTTCTTCTCACGATAGAGCTTGTTTAAGGCAGGCATCTCGGCCCTGCAGGGGGGACACCAGGTTGCCCAGAAGTTCAAAAGCACGACTTTCCCCTTAAAGGCTGAAAGAGAAATATTTTTCCCTGCCAGATCTTTTATGGTAAAATCAGGCGCCCTGGAGTTAATGATGTTATCGCTATTCAGGGGTGATGTCGGGCCTCCTGAGGTATTTCCCGGTAGACTCGGCCCCATGGCTATAAGCAGAAACAGACAGATGATGAGTGTTAATTTTTTCATATCTCGCCTTTTTTTATATTAGATGTATTTTACGGTTTTGTTTCTGAATTATCAATCCGCTCAACAGTCTCAATTTGTTTCCCGGTTTACCCCTTTTATTTACACCCCTGATTTTACTTTCACGAATTCCTCTATAATTGCGATCGCCCCTGCAATCTCCTCTGTCTGCGGTAACGTTGCTGATATCTGATGTATCAGTTTTCTTTCCGCCATCAGCCTGAATGCATGCCTGAAATGAAGTCCATACACCCAGGAAAGCTGCAAGAGCTTGAAATCATTCATGGTTTTCAGTCCTGCGAGGGTGGCAGTTTTTTTTTCATACAGACAGGTGAGGACAGCCTTTGAATAATCAGGCCGGTCAGGCAAGCCAAGGCCAACGGCAGAGGGCTGCTCATCTTCAGGGCTTTGATAGTATTCTGCGAAAACCCGCCAGATGTCCAGTTTATCGGCATCCCGTATCAGCCGTAAAAAGAGTGTCTTTTTATGATCGTCGAATGAAGGGACCTCAAAGGCGTTATGGAAGGTAACCGTATTGATGATCCACTCCTGCTCTTGCAGAGGGACCTGTGAGAGGACATGTTTTTCCCGGAGGATCTCGGCCCCGAGCCTGCCGTGATTTACCGAGATACTGTCGCGGAATGTTTTGTACCTAGAGTACTGTAAAAATCTGCCGACATCATGGAAGAGGGCCGCTGTTTCGGCGATCATGATGTCGTTTTCGCCCAACTGTTCATCCCGTGCGATCCGGATGGTGTTTTCGCATACAAGGAAGGTGTGCCGGACCTTCAGGTCGATGTTCTTGCTGTCCCCGGCATTATCGGTATAAAAAGTCCGTGAATATTCAGTGAACCAGTCTTTAAAGGCGTCCAGGTCTCTGCAGCGCATCTGTATCAGGGCGCAGGCTGATTTTTAGGTTCTGTCGGAAACCCGGCCTTAAGCCATTGGCTCCAGCCCCCCTTGAGGGCGTAAACTTTGGGGAACCCTTTGCCGATGAGTGTTTGTGCCATCCAGGCACTCGTGTGCTCGTTCGGTCAATCGCAATAGAGGACTATAGTCTTTTCTTTGGGGTATTTTTTTACCCAGGCGTCTGCTTCCAGAAAATCCTCCCAGACAGCCCCCGGGATTTTCAAGGCGCTCGCCTTCCAGTCACGTTCAATCCTCACGTCGATAATAATGAGGTCAGGATTGCCCAGATTTGCCTTGAGTTCTTCAACGGAAATTTTGGGGACATTTGATCCGGATGCAGCCTGAGCTGTCATCCCTGTCAAGAGGCAGATTAAGGACAGGATGAGAAACACTGAATGATATTTGCGTGTCACATGGCCGCACATGTATCCATTATAAATGATTTTCCCGATTATTTTAAAGAAAAGATGCTTTCCAGCCATATGGTATAATGTGCAGGGTATGAAAAACAGCAAGCCCCATATCGTTCCGAAATATGTTGTCTACAGCTTTTTTTCCCTCGGCCTTGTCTCCGCTA
>JAGSYM010000302.1 GCA_018262395.1 Nitrospirota bacterium
TGTTCAAGGTGAAAGCTGATTTTGACAGCAGGATGATGAAAAATGAAGAGAACATTCACAAGTATGCTTTTTTTATCGCTACTCTTTGCAGGGAAGAGAATCTGCTGCCCTTTGACAAATCAGGTGCTTCGAAGGTCGTAGAGTTCAGTTCACGGCTTGCAGAGCACCAGAACAAACTGTCAGCCCGGTTCAGCGATATAGCAGACATCCTGCGGGAATCCAGTTACTGGGCATCAAAATCCGGCGGTACCGTTGTTAACGGGGAGCATGTGCAGAGGGCAATTGATGAAAAAATATTCAGAACGAACCGGATTGAAGAACGCCTGCGCGAAATGATTTTAGAGGGAACGATCATTGTCGAAACACACGGGGAAAAGGTCGGGCAGATTAACGGGCTGGCTGTCCTTGATCTGGGTGACTACAGTTTCGGAAAACCTTCAAGGATAACAGCAAAGACCTATGCCGGGAAGGCAGGGGTTGTAAATATCGAGAGGGAGACAAAGATGAGCGGGAAGATACATGAAAAGGCCATTCTCATCATCTCCCACTACCTCGGCAGCAGATATGGAGCCAGGAAACCGATAAGCCTGACTGCATCCATTACATTCGAGCAGTTATATGACATCTATTACCTTCGAGCAGTTATATGACATGGTGGAAGGTGACAGCGCCTCGTGTGCCGAGCTGTATGCGCTCCTGAGCAGTATTGCACAGGTGCCCTTGAAGCAGAATATTGCGGTTACCGGGTCCATGGACCAGAATGGCGATGTCCAGCCTGTCGGTGGGATCAATGAAAAGATTGAGGGATTCTTTGACCTCTGCCGGGTGACCGGACTTGATGGAAGTCACGGTGTGATCATTCCTGCACGGAATATCAAGAACCTGATGTTAAAAAAGGATGTCATTGATGCTGTCAGGGACGGCAAATTTTTTATTTACCCCATCCAAAAGGTTGATGAGGGACTTGAGCTCCTCACGGGCATGAAGGTTGGAGAACCAGCTGATGACGGAACATATCCGGAAGGCACGATTAATTACCTCGTCGTAAAACGCCTTTCGGAAATCGCAGAGTCAATGGAGAAGAAGAAGGAAAAAGAAGAGGAAAAAGAGGAAGAGAAGAAGGAAAAAGAAAAGGATTATGAAAAGAGCGGTATGGCTGATTGAGGCTGGGCTGTCCATAATCCTGTCCATTCCGTTAGCAGTCCTGCCGCTGCAATGGGCGTTAAGGGCCGGGGAAGTTCTCGGCCTTTTGCTTTTTTATCTGTGGGGAAGCAGGCGGAGGATTGCCATAGAGAATTTGGGAAAGACTGTGTCAGTTCATGCCATTATAATCACCCAGCCGGTCGAGACAATTATCAGGAATAACTTCAAAAACCTCGGCAGGTCACTTGCAGAGGTCATCAAGATCTACTATGGATTAGGACAAAAGATTTTCGACGTTGTTCATATCGAGGGCATAGAGCATTTGGACGTAGCACGGGCAAAGGGGAAAGGGGTTCTGTTAATAACCGGGCACTGCGGCAACTGGGAGCTGCTCGCTCTGTCTTCGTCAGCAAGGCATTCCCCTATTTCCATTGTTGCAAGACCGGTGAATAATCCCTACATAAACACTTTTGTCAAACGCGCGAGAAAGAAATATGGCAACAGGGTGATTGATAAGAAGGGTGCCCTGAAACCTGTTATGCAGGGCCTGAAAAGAAATGAGTGTATCGGTATCCTGATGGATCAGGCGGTTATCCCTGAAGAGGGGTATGTGATCGATTTTCTCGGCAGGGGTGCATGGACAACAAAAATGCCGGCACTCATTGCGCGCAAAACCGGTGCTGCGGTGATTCCTGCCTTCATCCACAGGGAAAATGATGGGCACAGAATCAGGCTGTACCCGGAGATAGAGCTATCTGCTGATAATGATAAGGAGAAAGCTCTGATAGCGGATACAGAGAGGTTCTCTGGTTTTATTGAAGGATACATAGGGGAACACCCTGCCGAATGGCTCTGGATACACAGAAGGTGGAAACGGGTGAACAACTGAGTATGTTGACATGAGATATTTGGCGGGAATGACGAAAAAATAGACACTTAAGAATGTCATTCCCCGACTTGATCGGGGAATCCAGGATGTCCTCAACTTAAATATGAAGACACAAAGGTTATCGAAATTGCGTTGGCCTATGAATTCACATAGGCTGGGAACAAGAATTCGAAAATATCCCTTCGCCTGTCAAATACCTCTCTTTCAAGATCATCACAGGCAGCATAGTAGGGAGTCCTTAACCCATGATAGTCTACAGGAAGGCCCACTTTCACAAAGCTCATCCCGCACCTGTTAAGGAGCCTCTCGAGGGAGTTACTCATCGCAGACGCAAGATATTTAATTCCGATTTCCCTCGACGTATAATAGAGTTCCTTAATCAAGCTGAGGGTAATTTTACTCCTTTCGACAGAGAATCCTTTTGCTGTGTGAGAGCTCACCGCGAGTCGTGATATCTCTGCAATTCGGCCAGTGTCCGGACAGATCGTTTTCATATCGACATTGCAGTATCGCTCCACCGGGAAACCAAATGGGTTTTCAAGAATTAACCTCACCGTTCCCACAGGTGATGAATTGAGATATGCAACAAAATGTATCGAATATGGGTCATACTCGTCACGTTCTAACCCGTCAGGGTGATCGTCTGTTCTTTCATACCCTCTTTCAAGACAATAGACCTTATATCTTACGCAGAAGCCGTCGTTCAATTCTCCTTTGCAGGCCGCTCTTTTAATTACTAATTCCATCTCAAATGATACCGTTCAAATCTTTATCGGTTAGCTTATGGAAATGTTCTTCCAGTTTGATGAGTTTAGAGGCTTCATTAATCACTATTTTCTCAATGTCTTGGCAATATATACCCGGAGTTTGCACTGGCAAAAAAAGATTCCGCCAAAACAGATAGAGAATTTACATTTCAATGGGTCAGGCATCAGGCAAGCAACAAACGACTCTAACCCAATATCCCTTGCTTTAGAGAGATTCTTGAGACCGGATGTATAACATGAAAATTCTTTCGGGCATTTCAGTCCGTCAATCAGTGTCTCTATATGTTCTTGAATTACCTTTTCCATGATTTACTTTATCAAAGTGGTAACGATAAAGATGTCGGCGTTCAGCTGTTTTTTGTGTAGGACTTTCAGACTTTTCTTTGTAGGCATTGTCTTACATCAAACAGGCATATAAAAAAGGACTGATTATAGAGAATAACGGGAAAGGAA
>JAGSYM010000303.1 GCA_018262395.1 Nitrospirota bacterium
TGGGCTGATGTTCCTCTTGGACATTTCCCCGAGCAGTCTCTTTTTGATCTGTGGCACTCGCCTCGTTTCAACATGATGAGGCAGGCCCATGAGGACGGAAATTTTGACAGCATCGCCATTTGTTCGCAGTGTGACTCGTGGAGCAATATATTCACTTCTGTTGAACTGAGGGAAACTAATAACTTAAAGATCATCAAATGTCCAGCTCAGACAACGTATCAGCGAATACATAAGCCTCTGCGTCACGAATGAAGATAGCCTATCTTCTGGAAAATACATCCCTCTGCGGTGGGGTGAAAGTAGTATTCGAACACGCACAGATGCTTTCAGAACATGGCTTCTCTGTCACAATCTTTGCAAAAGGGGAGCCGCCATTATGGTATGATCTCAGAAACCTGAAATTCCTATCTGTATGGAGAGACTTTGCCGACGTTGCAGATGCGCTCCATAGCTTCGATCTTGTCATAGCAACTTTTTATCAACAGGTACTTGAGCTCAAGCATGCTTCTCTGAAACTGATACATTTCTCACAGGGATATGAGGCAGACTATCCCTTTTGGAAAGAGAAAAAAAACGATATTGAAAAGGCATACCGGTTGCCCGTCCCAAAGCTGACAATTTCGAGAAACGTAGCTAAAGTCGTGCAGGAGAGATTTTCCCAGTCCCCCTGCTATGTCCCCCAGGGCATTGATGTCAGATCTTTTCCCGTGAAAGAGGATACTATACACCCTGTCCAAAAGGTGATCATCGTTGGAACGTGGGAGAATGAGATAAAGGGGATTCCCGATGCAGTCAGGGGATTTTCCCTGGCAAAAAAAACCCTTCCGGATCTTTTTCTTATCCGTGTTTCAACTCTTCCGCTTTCGGAAGAGGAAAAGACTGTCTATACCCCCGATGAATACCATACGGCCGTCAATCCTGCAGATATGGCCAGTATTTACCTCCGGGCTGATCTCGCTGTCATCCCCTCCCATGAGGGTGAAGGGTTTGGCCTGCCTGCAATAGAAGCAATGGCATGCGGATTTCCGGTCATTCTGACAAAAATTCATTCTTTCCTTGGTCTCGGCATTGCCAAGGATTACGCATATTTCGTATCCCCCTCATCGCCCAATGAGATTGCAGAAGCGATAATACAAGTGCATCAGCGTCCTGATCTGGCGGCAACACTGCGGAAAAGAGCCCGGGAAGTGGCTGAAGGATTTTCCCTTAAGCGGACAAAAGAGCATCTCATAAGTGCAATCTCGAAACTCTCCCGCCATGACTTCAGCCGTGTTCAGGATATCGATTATATCTATATAGAACGGGAGCAGAAAGAGGCGGCTACGGAAGAGAGACTCCTTGTTGAGCTGTCAAAAGAAACATTCTGCCTTGGGTACCCATATAAAACAATAGCCGCAGAAGATCCTTTCCATGTTTCCGTTGGAGATATTCGCAATCATACTGATACGCCTTATCTTGCCATCTCCCTTGATAATACCGTGTTTTTTTCCAAATCATGGATACGGCCTTTGACAGAAGCTCTGGAACAGGGGTTTGACCTTGCATCCCCTGTCTCACCCGATTTTTTTGAAATAGACATGCCGTACTATACGCCGCTTACCTTCAATGACGCGGCGGAACGGATGACGAAGAAACACCACGGGCAGTACCGGCAGGATATTCCTGCCCGACCTTACGTCTTCCTGGTCAGGAAGAACTGTCTGGACGCTTTACCCGATATAACGCTTCTCTACGATCTGCCTAAACACGTAAAGAGCACCTTCGTCCCTGCATCTGTAGTCCATCGGTTCGGAGATTATTATGCCATGAAGAGGGATGATATCCTGCCATACATTCCATATGGGTCAAAAAAGATCCTAGACGCAGGATGCGCAAAGGGGCTCCTCGGAGAAGCGATCAAAAAACAGAGAGAGTGCGAGGTTTATGGAATCGAGATAAATAAAATCGCAGCTGAAGAGGCAAGGGGGAGACTGGATGCTGTCTTTTGCACTGACATCGTGCAGGCAGAACTCCCTTTTCATGAAGATCTTGATGCTGTTATCTTTGCCGATATTCTGGAACACTTGATCGATCCACGCTCAACCCTGAAAAACGCCAGAAAATGGTTGAAATCTGACGGGATCGTCATAGCATCGATACCCAATGCAGGACATTACTCCATTGTCTCTGACCTCCTCAGAGGCAGATGGGATTATGTCCCCGCAGGACTGCTCTGCATAACCCATCTCAGATTTTTCACCAGGACATCCATCGAGGAACTGTTCAGGAAAAGCGGATATTCTGTTATTACAATGGCCCCGCAGGGATGGCCTGTACACCTCAGGGAAGATTTAACACAGATGCTCTCTGCTTTCCTGAATGTCAAGAACATTGGAGAGGACGTATTCATACCGGGCTATTATGTCGTTGCGCAAAAGAGCTCCGATCATAAATCGTTTTAATATGTCTCTGGTTAACTATGGCTGAGAAAAACCGACAGACCGAAAAAGATTTCATCATACGGTCTTATGAAAAGGGTGACGAGATCAAAATCAATGAAATGTTCAACGAAGTCTTCCGGCAAAACAGGGATATCAGCCACTGGCTTTGGAAATATCGGGACAATCCTAACGGTCCGGCAGTAATCAGCCTTGCGGAATCAGCTGAAGGTATCTTCGCTGCGCATTTCGGAGCATACCCGTTAAAACTCTGTTATTTTCCACCGGGGTGCACAGCTCCGGAAGAATCAACGATATATCATGCAGGTGATAAAATGACGAGAAGGGA
>JAGSYM010000304.1 GCA_018262395.1 Nitrospirota bacterium
AGAGTGGGACTGATCGCGTTGTCGAGAAGATGAATTAACACAGGAGCTGTCTCTTCTGCAAGGCTCTTCAATTCCGCGATAACCTGCTGCGCTGGGATGGGGACATAAGGATTACCCTCGGCCTTCTCAGGACAGAACTCACACTTGCTCCAGTAGCACCCTGTTGATGCGCTGTAGGGCAAAATAAAGCCGGGTGAAAAGTAATTGTCCCGTGGCAAAGATAGATAATCCGGTATTTGTATTTCTTTTTTCATCGCATCCAGACCGAGGAGCGAGAGGAGTTGATATTCGCCAGGCCCGGCCACGAGATGATCTACAAGCCCGGAGAAGGGATTCTTCCACCGGTGGTTCTTTAACCACGAGGTGACAAGCCCTCCCCCCAGAATGATTTTCAGCCCCGGGAACTCTTTCCTTATGAAACCGGCTATCGAAAAGGCACATAATGCCTGGCTCAGATAATTCACGGAGATACCTACGAACGATGGTTCCTTCTCGCGGAAGAGTCCTTCTATTCTCGATCGGAAATATGGATAAAAAGGGACCAGTTCAGGCAGTTCTGCAACAGTCAGAAGGTCGCTGCTCTTTAAGGGAGAAAGGTTTTCATGTTCATAATTTGCCAATCCCACCGTGGTGCCGGTCGGGGAAACTTGGGCCGTGATACGACTTATATCCCTGACTGTCCTCTTGTAACGGTCGATGTTTCGGTATAGGACAAGATCTTTCATGGAAGAGAGGTTGTGCGCACGATTGCGGAAGGCCCTCTTCGACCACGTATCATTCAGCTTTTCCGGAGGGACTGGCCTATGGAGGAGATGGAGAATCCCCTCTATGTTCGCATCCAGAAGACGGTGTCCAACTCCATGACTGCCGAGCATGCCTGACAGTCGAGCAATGCCTGCAGGTGGTTCGCATGGTTTTGCAACAGGAGGGTAAATAAGAAGTATCAAGGTGTTCTGTTGTTATGAACGTTTTGCCGATTGCTTGCATCAGCAAGCTAATTTCATCCCTATTTCCTCTTGTTCGCTTCGAGTATCTTCTTCCTCAACCTGACGGATTCGGGTGTGACCTCGACAATCTCGTCTTCCTTGATAAATTCTATCGCCTGCTCAAGACTCATAATTTTTGGAGGTATTAACTGAAGCGCATCGTCTGCATTGGAGGCACGCATGTTGGTAAGCTTCTTTTCCTTGATAACATTCACGTCAAGGTCATTCGCCCTTGAATTCTCACCGATGACCATGCCCTCATACACAGGGGTATTTTCCCTGATAAAAAGTGTCCCCCTCGGCTGAAGATGAAAAAGTGCATAGGTCGTTGATTTCCCCTGTCTGTCAGCCACAAGCGCACCTGTCTGCCTCTTTGAGAGAGGGCCATGCCATGGCTCATATCCGTCAAAGAGATGATTCAATAATCCGGTTCCCCGTGTATCCGTAAGAAATTGTGACCTGAAACCGATCAGGCCCCTTGAGGGAATTCTGAACTCAAGCCTTACCCTGCCAAAGCCATTGTTCTGCATCTTCTGCATTTTGCCTTTTCTCATGCCGACCTGCTGGGTAACAACACCCGTATATTCTTCAGGGACGTCAATGACAAGGACTTCCATGGGTTCATGCAGAACATCCTCAATGGTTTTTGTTATTGTCTCCGGCATGGCAACGGAAAGTTCATACCCTTCACGCCTCATCATCTCGATCAGTATTGCCAGCTGAAGTTCGCCGCGTCCCATAACCTTCAAGGAATCCGTTTCATCAAAGTCTACTTTGATGGCTACATTATAGAGAAGTTCTTTTTCGAGCCTTTCCCTCAAATGTCTGGAAGTTACATACGTGCCTTCCCTTCCTGAAAAAGGGGAAGTGTTGACAGAAAATACCATTGAAATGGTTGGCTCATCTACCTTTATCCTCGGAAGAGGCTTTGGATTTTCTGCGTCTGTGATGGTATCTCCTATGGTTATCCCTTCAACCCCTGCAAGGGCAATAATCTCTCCGGAAAATGCTTCGCTGGCAGTAATCCTGTCAAGTCCTTCGAATGTATAGAGAAATGATATCTTTGTCTTTGACATTCCACCGTTTCCCTTCATGATGGCAACGGTATCACCTGCTTTTACTGTTCCCGAGAATATACGGCCTATCGCGAGTCTCCCAACATAGTTATCGTAGTCTATGTTGGTAACCAGTATCTGCAGGCAACCGTTTCTTTCGGCTGCGGGAGGGGGAATGGTCTTCATTATCGTATCGAAAAGCGGCTGAAGATTATCTGACTCTTCCTCCATGCTCAATGTTGCATAGCCCTGCTTTGCATTGGTATAAAGAATGGGGAATTCAAGCTGATCTTCTGTTGCATCAAGGTCGATAAAAAGGTCGTATACCTCATTTAACACAGCCTGTATCCTTGCATCAGGCCTGTCAATCTTATTGATAACAAGTATCGGCGGGAGTTTGCGCTCGAGGGCTTTTTGCAGCACAAACCTGGTCTGTGGTAGCGGGCCTTCAGAGGCATCGACAAGCAATAAGACTCCGTCAACCATTTTCAGCGTCCTCTCAACCTCACCGCCAAAATCTGCGTGACCCGGAGTATCCACAATGTTTATCTTTGTGCCGTTATATCTTACAGCGGCATTCTTTGCCATGATGGTTATGCCGCGTTCTCTCTCAAGATCAATATTGTCCATGATCCGTTCCTGAACCGTTTCATTGGAGCGGAAGATACCGGACTGTTTCATCATCCCGTCAACGAGTGTTGTTTT
>JAGSYM010000305.1 GCA_018262395.1 Nitrospirota bacterium
AGGATAGCGGCT
This sequence comes from Nitrospirota bacterium, assembly GCA_018262395.1. Next base: position 13 of record JAGSYM010000305.1, read on the forward strand.
ATTTGGCTATCTGTTAAAAAAATATTCCGCAGCATGTCGCTCAGGACACAAATGCTCCTTATTCTCCTCTTCCTCCTTCTCATCTCCATAGGGTCACTTACGGTCTTGTACTCGAGAAGCGAAGAGCAGCTCATTGATAAGCTGACCGATAACATTGATGATATAACAAAGGCGATTCAGATCAGCGTTGAGGAGTTGACCTTGAAGGGAGACAGTACGGAACGACTGAAAAGTTACGTAAATATGCTGAATAAAAAGGGCATAAAGGAAATTTCCATACTCAGCGATACGTCAGAAGTTATTGCTAGTTCCAACCCTCAAAAAATAGGTACAAAGGAAACAATAGGAGAAAAGAAAACGGGTCGAAAAAAGGGACTCGTATTTACCGCTCGCCTTGGGGATGATCATCTGACAGAGACACAGAGACTTTATAATATTCTTATGCCTGTGGCGATCCAGGGGCAGAACATCGGATATATTCATATCAACATGGCCCTTGATGACTACCAGTTGCTTCGCAGGCAAGGTCACATCAAGAGAATTCTCAGTATGGTTTTTGCCTTTAGCATAGGGATCATTATATGCCTTATCATTGCTGAAAAATATACCGACCCTATCAAGAAGGTCGCCACCGCGAGCAAAGAAATCGCCGAAGGAAAGCTGGTCAAGATACGGGAAAAGGACCGGGGAGATGAAATAGGTGTACTTATCAAGAGCTTTAATGAAATGGTGGATAAACTGGCGGAGCGTATGGAATTGGAGGAGAAACTGAAGAAGACCGAACAGCTTTCCATGATAGGACAGCTATCGTCCGGGATTGCCCACGAGATACGAAACCCGCTTAATTTCCTCTCTCTTTCCATAGGTCATATCAAAGAGGCCGTGAGCGGTGAGACAATTGAAAATAAGAAAGACCTTCAGGCGCTGCTTGATAACCTGCTGAAGGAGATCCACAAGGTAAATGAACTCATCCACAATTTTCTTTTTCTCGGTAAACAGATAATACTGCACAGGGAACAGGTATCGCCTCAATCATTAATTAACGAAGCGCTCTATCTGATAAAAGATAAAGTGCCCGACGGAATCAGGATAATGACAGTCTACCTTGATGGCAACATATACTGCGACAGGGAATATATGCGGATATGCCTCACAAACCTTATTATCAATGCTGTCCAGGCAATTCGTGATGAGGGACGTATAGACATTGAATGCGGTCATGAAGATTCTTTTTCCTTTATTTCTGTTGCCGATACGGGTGAGGGCATTGATCATGAAGAAATTGGAAAAATTTTCGAGCCCTACTATTCGACAAAAAAATTTGGTATCGGCATTGGGCTTGCCATTACAAAACGCTTTGTCGAGGAACATGGGGGTTCTATAGAGGTCGAAAGCGAACTGAGCAGAGGAACAACGATAAAAATCAGGATACCAAATTATGAAACTTGACAGAGGAACAATTCTTGTTGTTGAAGATGATGTAAATCAGAGAAATATTATCAAGACCATCCTCTCAAAAGAGGATTTCTATGTCGAGGACGCGGATTGCGGTAAAAAAGCAATCGAAATTCTGAAGGCCGGTCATTTTGATCTTATTCTCACTGATTTAAAATTGCCGGATATGAATGGTACGGAAGTACTCAAGGAGATCCGGGCATTAGGAAGAACGTGCCATGTTATTATCATGACCGCTTTTGGTTCTATCCCGTCCGCGATCGAAGCGACAAAACTCGGTGCATTTTATTATCTTGAGAAGCCTTTTGAAAAAGAGCAACTTCTTCTTATTGTTCAAAACGCTTTAAACCAGATAAAACTATTAAAAGATAACATCATGTTGAAGGATCAGCTCCGGGACAGATTCCATCCCGATAATATCGTAGGGTCCCATGGCTCCATGGAGGAACTTTACAAAATTGTCCAGAAAGTGGCGCCCACAAATTCTACGGTTCTAATCTATGGAGAAAGCGGAACAGGAAAAGAACTTTTCGCGAAGAGTATTCATTACAGTAGTCCGCGGAAGAACAAACCTTTTTTCGCGATGAACTGTGCTGCCATACCCGAGACGCTTCTGGAAAGTGAGCTCTTTGGTTATGAAAAGGGGGCATTTACAGGAGCTCTTTCGCGTCACATGGGGCTTTTCGAGCAAGCCAATGGGAGCACCCTTTTTCTTGATGAGATCGGCGATCTCTCGCTGAGCACACAGGCAAAACTTCTTCGCGCTCTTCAGGAAAAAGAGGTAAGAAGAATCGGCGGCAAGGAAACAATCAAACTTGACGTGAGAATCATTACCGCGACAAACAAGAAGCTGGATCAGGAGATACGGCAGGGGAGATTCCGTGAAGACCTTTATTACAGGCTTAATGTTATCGCTTTCACTATCCCCCCCCTCAGAGACCGGATTATTGATATCCCGCTCCTAATTGAACATTTTTTGAAAAAGCTTGAAAAAACACATGGCACCGCGAAACGCGTCAGTGATGATGTTTTGCATACTTTCATGAAGTATTCCTGGCAGGGCAATGTTCGACAGCTTGAGTCAGTCCTGGAACGCTCCTACATCATGTGCGAAGGAGATTGTATCAAGCTTGAACACGTACCCGCTGAGGTGAAACAGGGGGATTCAGCTGATGTCTCACTGAATAAACTTGGGTCAACCATCGATTATCTGATTGACGCGAAGCTCACAGCAGCTGAGTACAGATTGTATCTTTATCTGACAA
>JAGSYM010000041.1 GCA_018262395.1 Nitrospirota bacterium
CGAGAATGGGGTCCGCGGCCAGTATGAGGAATCCCTTATCGGTGCACCGGTTCCTGACCCGAATAATCCGGTCAATATCGTGCGGATTATCCGTTCATTTGATCCATGCCTCGCCTGCGCCGTCCACATCATTGATCCGCAGACGAACGAAATCAGGAAATTTGTTATTGAATAAAAAAACAGAAAGAAAGAATATTGTTTCCCCTGATCCCCCTTTAGCAAAGGGGGGCAGGGGGCATTTTTCAGAGAAAACTTTTCGCAGGATAAATAATAAACTTCGTGACGAGAAAGATACAATCTCACAACAAAAGATTATCATTCTTGGAATCGGCAATATCCTCCTCTCTGATGAAGGCATAGGTGTTCATGTCGCAAACGAACTCTTCAAAAGAGAATTGCCTGAAAATGTTTCCGTTGTTGAAGGCGGCACCGATGGATTCCGTCTTCTGAACGTCATAACCGAAGCCGATCGTTTAATCGTCATTGATGCAGTCAGGGGAAGCGCTGAACCAGGATCCATATACCGTTTTGATATTGATGACGTGAAAAGATGCCCGTCAGGATTTAAGACCTCTGTCCACCAGATCGGGATTCTGGAGGTCATTGATCTGTCAGGACTTATCGGGAAAACACCTCACACAACGATTATCGGCATTGAACCCAAATCCCTTGAAATGGGTATGGAGCTCTCTCCGGAAATCAGGGAGAAAATTCCGAGAATTATCGATATAGTTTTTGATGAAATTAACCATTCTCCAAAGCCTTAATTCTTGCCTCTCATATCAGACATATAACTGATTTCCTCATCACTTCTTCTCTTCATAAACTGCTTACCAATCATGCCGATTTGTAAGATAGTCTATAATGAAGTATCTGCAGAAACACGGGATACATGAAAAGGTCATAGCTAATGAGAAGAAAAATATTGCTCATGATGATTATACTCTCTGTTTTGATCGGTACAGTCAGCGGCTTTGCCTTTTGGGCAATCTCTGACCTTCCCAGTACAAGCATGCTGCAGGAGTATATTCCTCTCGAATCTTCTATGGTCTTTTCGAGTGACGGCAAAGTATTAGCCGAGTTTTACCTCGAACGCAGGACTTTCATCCCGTATTATCAGATACCAGACCATGTAAAAAAAGCATTTATCGCTGTCGAAGATGTGCGGTTTTACAATCACCCTGGGGTTGATTTCATTGGCGTAATGCGTGCCCTCTGGCATGATATAAAAGCCGGTGGTGTTGTTGAGGGCGGGAGTACCATAACGCAGCAGCTTGCACGCATGCTTTTTTTGAAACCCGATAAAAGCATCAAAAGGAAAATTAAAGAAGCTGCACTCTCAATCCTCATAGAACAGCGGTACACAAAAGATGAGATCCTTGGAATGTATCTGAATCAGGCATATTTCGGAACAAGGGCATATGGAATAGAAGCCGCGTCACAGACATATTTCGGAAAAACCACAAAGGAACTGAGTATAGCAGATGCTGCACTCCTTGCCTCAATGCCAAAGGCTCCTTCGATTTACTCTCCCTTTAAGAATCCGGAAAAAGCCAAGTTTAGAAGAGCTATAGCTTTAAGACAGATGGTGGACTCTCATCTTATAACAGAAGCCCAATCTGAAGAAGCAGAGAATGTCCCTCTTCCTCAAAATCCTCATTTCAGGAAATATGATGCGCCGTATTTTATAGAAACTCTGAGACAGAATCTTGAAGACAAAGTGGGGAACGCCCTCTATACCTCCGGCTACAAAATATATTCCACCTTGGACTCAGGCATGCAAGAGGCGGCTGAGGAAGCTGTTACCAATGGACTTATCTCCCTACAAAAGCGAGTGAAACCCGGCGTTGAGGCAGCATTAGTAGCAATGGATCTTCGCACCGGTCAGATAAAAGCTTTTGTGGGCGGTTCGAATTTCTGGAAAAACCAGTTCAACAGGGCAACGCAGGCCTTGAGACAACCGGGCTCGGCATTTAAACCATTTGTCTTTATTGCAGCTATCGAAAATGGAATGATGTCTGAAGATATTGTGCGCGACTCTCCGATATCTTTTCCAGGTGCAAAACCGGGAGAGAGATGGATACCCCGCAATTATGACGGTAAATACTACGGCAATGTTACTCTGAGGACAGCTCTTGCAAAGTCCCTGAACTGCGCGACCATCAGACTTGCAACAGATGTAGGAATTGATGGTGTCATAGAGATGGCCAGGAGACTTGGAATACGAAGCCAGCTCCAGCGGTATCTTCCTCTCGTTATCGGAGCATCAGATGTTACGCTCGCAGATATGGTTTATGCGTATTCTGCATTTGCATCCGGACAGCAACCAAGGATTATGTTCTATGAGAGGATACTGAACCGTGACGGTGTTGTCGTCGAGGAGAATAAACCGGTCATCAACCAAGTGCTTTCTGAGGATGATGTGCAGGAGATGAAGATTCTCCTGAAGGCTGTTGTCGAAGAGGGAACTGCAGTGCGGGCAAGAGAACTCAAACGGCCGATTTTTGGAAAAACAGGGACTACGAATGATTACACAGATGCATGGTTTATCGGATTTGATGAGAAACTTGTTGTTGGTGTATGGGTTGGCAGGGATGACCATACGCCGATTGGGCGAAAAGAGACCGGTGCACGTGCAGCACTGCCAATATGGATCGATTTTATGAAAACAGTGCTTCCACAAATTCCTTTGGATCAAAATCCCTAAGGTCCTCAATTCCTTCGCCGATACCGATAAGCCTCACAGGTATGCCGAGCCCTTTCTTAACAGCAAAGATGATTCCTCCTTTTGCAGTGCCGTCAAGCTTTGTCAGGGCTATCCCGGAAATCCCGACAGCTTCGTTAAATAACTCTGCCTGCCTGAGCGCATTCTGTCCTGTTGTTGCATCAACAACAAGAAGAATCTCATGAGGTGCCCCCGGCATGGCTTTGTCGATAGATCTTCTGACCTTTTTTAGTTCCTCCATGAGGTTGCTTTTGGTATGAAGCCTTCCTGCAGTGTCAATGATAACAACATCAATATTTCTGCTCTGCGCTGCTACAACAGCATCAAAAGCGACTGCTGCCGGATCTGATCCCTTCTGGTGTTTTACAAACTGGGTACCGGCTCTTTGAGACCATATTTCGAGCTGCTCTATACCGGCTGCCCGAAAAGTGTCGCCGGCCGCGAGCATTACGGAAAATCCCTGTGAGCGAAGCCTGCTCGCAAGTTTTCCGATCGTTGTCGTCTTCCCAACGCCATTCACACCAACCCCAAGGATTACAAATGGTTTAGCGTCAGACACCGCAAGAGGGTGGGGGGCTCCGAGCATTTCTGCCATCTCTTTCTTCAGGAGTTCCCTGACAGATTCGACATCTCTGGCCTCACCCTGTCTGGCTTTCTCCCGGATAACGGTCATGATCTCAGATGCCGCCCTGGTTCCCACATCAGACATTATGAGAATTTCTTCAAGCTCTTCAAGCGTTGTTTCATCGATTTTCCGTCCTGTAAAAATAGACTCGACTTTTTCGACAAAGCTCTTTCTCGTCTTTGTCAGGCTCTCTTTCAAACGGTCAAAAAACCCCATCATTCCTCCTCGAAAAAATAATCTGTAATTGTAATTTCTTTTGTCCGGAATTATCAATCTGCTTGCACCGATGTACTTTTCTTATTGAGCAGATAGAGGGTCTGAAACAACTTCAGAATGATCGCTATTAAGGCTCTGCATTTATGGCTGTGGAGGTGAATTTATATCAGCATCTCATAATATAGAAGCTTTTCTATGCAATTTGTTGACGGTATTGTTTTTTCAAGGGCAATGATTATAATAGAGTTATTTCTTGCCAAGATTACTACATAACGGAGGATAGCATCGTATGCTGAAAAAGAAGGGGAAATATATAACAGCGGTTGTTGGTGCAACCGGCGCCGTCGGTAACGAGATGGTTAGGACACTTGAAGAGAGGGTATTCCCTGTGGAGAGGCTGCGGCTTTTTGCATCAGAGCGCTCTGAAGGAAAACGAATGGAGTTCAGAGATATGATGATACCGGTTGAAACGTTAAGTGAGAAATCTTTTGAAGGTATTGATATCGCCCTTTTCTCCGCAGGTGCGGAGCGGTCCAAAACATGGGCGCCTGTTGCAGCCCGTTCCGGCTGCGTTGTCGTTGACAATTCAAGCCAGTGGAGAATGGATCCCGAGGTGCCTTTAGTCGTCCCTGAAGTCAACTCTCATGATCTGGAGTGGCACAGGGGAATCATTGCAAATCCCAACTGCTCGACCATTCAAATGGTGGTTGTACTGAAACCACTTCATGACGCGGCACAATTGAAGAGAGTGGTAGTAACAACGTTTCAGTCTGTGTCCGGCACCGGTCAGAAAGCAATAGATGAACTTATGCAGCAGACAGCAGACCTGCTCAATTTCAAGGAAGTAACGTGCAAAGTGTATCCATATCAAATAGCATTCAATGTCCTTCCTCATATCGACACGTTTCTCGAAAACGGCTACACAAAAGAAGAAATGAAGATGGTAAACGAGACAAAGAAGATCATTGGTGATGAGGCGATCAGGGTAACAGCAACAACCGTCCGCGTCCCTGTTTTCAGGTGTCATTCAGAAAGTCTGAATATAGAGACCGAAAAAAAACTGACACCTGATGATGTGCGGGCAATCCTTTCATCAGCTCCCGGCGTAATCGTCTATGATGCACCCGGAAAAAATATCTATCCCATACCGATCCATGTAGCAGGCAAGGATGAGACATATGTCGGGAGAATACGCGAGGATGAAACAATAGAAAACGGCATCAACATGTGGATCGTTGCTGACAACCTGAGAAAGGGTGCCGCTCTTAATGCTGTGCAGATTGCAGAGAAACTCATCGAAAGGGCATAAAGAAGGTTCAAGGATTCAAAGGTTCAAGGTTTCGAGGGTCTCAGATTTCCGCATGAATCTTTTTTTAACACATGTGATATTTGGATTTCGTTGTTTAGGAGTATCGTCATCATGATATCTGTTGACCACATCATCTACGGGGATTATATCCTCCCTATGGATCAATCCTTTAGCGTAATCGAAAAAGGGGCAGTTGCAATCCAGGGGAATAAAATTCTTGACTTAGGGTCTTCTGAGGAGATATCCAGGAAATACAATTCCGAAAAGATTTCCGCGGGAGAGGGGAGAGTTGTTCTTCCGGGCTTCATCAATACGCATACCCATGCAGCGATGGTCTATTTCAGGGGAATCGCTGATGATCTGCCCTTGACTGAGTGGCTGAATGACCACATCTGGCCTGCAGAGAACACATGGTTAAGCCCTTCGTTCATTTCAGATGCTGTTGAACTTGCCTGCCTCGAAATGCTGAAGGGTGGTGTCACAACCTATAATGATATGTATTTCTTTGAAGATGCAGCGGGTGAATCCTCGAAACGAATCGGCATGAGGGCTGTGTTAGGCAGTGGAATCCTTGATTTCCCATCGGTTTCGGCGCGTTCAACCGCTGAATATCTCGATAATGCAAAACAGTTTGTGAAAAACTGGCAGGATGATGAACTGATCACGCCCTGCATTGCTCCGCATGCATTGTATACATGCGGACCGGATACATTGAAAAAATCGAAAACACTTGCAGAGATACTGGATGTTCCCTTGCATATACACCTTTCCGAAACTCAGTGGGAGGTGGGGGAGGTCATTGCCAGATATCACAAAAGACCTGTTGAATATCTTGCAGACCTTGGCTTTCTTGACGAATCAGTGGTCGCTGCCCACTGCATATGGCTCCATGATAATGAAATCGACCTTCTCGCAAAGCATAAAGTCGGTGTCTCCCACTGCATGGAAAGCAATCTGAAACTCGCATCAGGGTTTGCACCTGTTGTGTCCATGCTGACGGCGGGGATAAAGATTTCATTTGGTACAGACGGCGCGGCAAGTAATAATGACCTGAGCATACTGAGTGAAATGGCTACTACAGCGAAAGTCCATAAAGCCCTGTCCAATAATCCGACAGTCCTTGATGCAAAAACAGCCCTGCTCATGGCAACGAGATGGGGTGCAGAGGTATTAGGATTGGGTCACCTGATCGGCAGTATCGAACGGGGGAAAATCGCTGACATTATCATCATAAACATCGATAAACCTCATTTAACGCCGCTCTATAATATCTATTCTCATATTGTTTACGCTGCTATGGCCTCTGATGTTGAGGCCGTTATGGTTAATGGGAACATGGTCATCAATGATAGGAGACTCATGACCGTTGATGAAGCAGAGATTTTATATAAAGCCAAAAAATGGTGCGAAAAAATACGAAACAGATAATCAATAAATCAATATACTGTGGGAGAAGGAGAATATCATGAAACGAGATATTGCTTGGTTTCTCGACCTTTATCAGAATGAACAACTGAATTTGGACCCTCCGTATCAGCGGAGGAGTGTGTGGACAGGAAAAGACAGGAAATTTTTCCTTGATACGATATTCCGCAATTACCCCTGCCCAGCTGTCTTTCTTCATAAGGAAATCGATTCGGAAAGGGGAAGAATGATATACCACGTTGTAGATGGTAAACAGCGCCTCGAAACAATCATTTTTTTTGCCGGGAACGAGATAGCAATAGATAAGGATTTCGGAGACGAGAGGCTCAATGGAAAAAAATGGCAACAGATCGCACATGATCCGGATCTGAACATGCGTTTTCATCACTATGCTTTGCCGGTCGAATTTATGGATATCGATGACAGCACGGTGATTAATGAAGTGTTTGATCGACTGAACAGGAATTCAAGAAAGCTTGAGCGTCAGGAGATGAGGCATGCAAAGTATGATGGATGGTTCATCAAGGTTGCAGAGAGAGAAGCGGAACAGGAGGAATGGGAGCGCCTCGGTGTTGTGACCAAGGCACGAATGCGGAGAATGAAAGACGTTCAGCTGATATCAGAACTCCTGATTGTCCTTCTGAAGAACCGCATTCTTGGTTATGATCAGGACGTGATTGATGATATCTATGCAGAATACGATTCCCCGGAAGAGACCGTCATAAATTTTGACGAGCGTGCCTTCGAAAGCACCCTGCAGTTCACAAAGGATTATCTTTTAAAAATGGAATCGCACAATTCAGCGGTTTCAAAATATGCCAAGGGATTGAATAATTTTTACAGCCTTTGGGCCTTTATTGCCCTGAATCAGCGACACCTCAAATCTCCTGCACATACGGCGGGCAGATATGCTGACATTATGCAGAAAGTAATAACGATATCAAAAGAAAAAGATCTGGATGCTTTCCTGAGGGATCATCACGATGATTCGTATGCCGAAGCCTTTCTCTATGTAAAGAGTTCAGTGAGGGCAAGCACCGAGCAGCAGCAGAGAGAAGAAAGAAACAAAATTCTTGAAAGTGTTCTGTTGGGTGAAGATACTCAGGAAGAGGTTTTCATGACAGACAAGTACAGGAATCCGGTTTCGATATAATTTGTTATAAAAGTTCGCCCTACATCTCTCTTCTGCCCTCAAGTGCTTTACCGAGGGTCACTTCGTCTGCGAACTCAATATCTCCGCCGATGGGAAGCCCATAGGCAATCCGTGTCACTTTCACCGGGAACGGTTTTAATATCTCCCTGATATACTGGGCAGTCATCTCGCCTTTGGTATTTGGATTTGTTGCAATAATAATTTCCTGAATAGAATTTTTCCTGACCCGTTCAATCAGCTCGTTCATTTTCAGCCTGTCAGG
>JAGSYM010000306.1 GCA_018262395.1 Nitrospirota bacterium
GTTCTCCCTTATCCAAATATATAGAACCGAGATAAAAGGTTGCCATCGGATTATCCAGGTCGTCTCCGGTCAGATTTTCAAGGATCTCGACTGCTTTTTCGTGTTCTTTTATCGAAGCATAGAGGAGGCTGAGAAATATTGATGCCTCCCGGTGATCCGGTTGTATTTCAAGAATTCTCCTGTAGATTTTAATTGCATCTTCCGACCTCTTCTGGCTGTTGTACAGCTGTGCAAGGAGAAGGAGAGCCGGGATATAATCAGGTTCTTGTTTGATGATCTCCTCAGTACGCGCAATTGCTTCATTGATTCTGCCGGTTCTCAATAACAGATAACTGATCTGCAGTTTCAGGGAAGAAGACGCCGGGTCCTTTTCGAGAGCTTTGTTGTAGTATTCGATAGCATCTTCCCATTTCCCCTCTTTTTCTGCAACAGTGCCGGACAGAAACAGATAATACGCCTCCTCCGGGGGGAGAGCCTTTTCTGCACTCGGTTTAAACTGCTGCGTTGCACATGAGGTAACAAATAGTAAAAAAAACAGAAGAAACAGGGACATGCTCTTCGAAAACATGGCTTAATTATGACACAAAGATGAGAATGTTCACAATGTGATAGAATCTGAAATGGATTTTTATGACGTTGTTTTTCCGGTCAATATCGGGGCGCTGACCTACCGCTGTCCTGAAGCACTTTCCGGCCATCTGAAACCGGGGATGATGGTAAGTGCATATCTGAAAAACTCAGTCACAAAAGGAATCATTCTCAGAAAAGTATCTGGGATCCGCTCAGGTGAAATAAAAGAGATCAGGGAAGTTCATGACACTGTTCCCGTCCTGAGCAGCAGTCTGATTCATCTCCTGGAATGGATGTCAGATTACTACATGGTCGAGCAGGGACTCGTCCTGAAAAATATCCTTTCTAAAGAAATATTTGCAAAAGCAGGCAAGAGAAAACCCCGGCAATCCGAACATCCCCTGGTTCAAAATAACCACACGGGCCTTGATCGTCTCACTACCGTTCCGGTTGATAACGCGCTAACAGACACTGTAAAGGCATCGATCAGCGATTCCGCATATAGAACTTTTCTCCTTCACGCACCTTCTTCTGCCTACACATATTCTTTTTTATTGAAGACCATTGCTGACTTTGACCATGGTATTATTCTTGTCCCGGAAATATCTGCTCTTTCCACAATATATTCTCATCTGAGTGAGCGCTTCGGCGAGAGGATATGTCTTTTCCACGGCGAACTCAGCAAAGGCAAAAGACGAGAAGCCAGAGAACGGATTCTTTCATCTCAATCAGACATTGTGCTGGGGACAAGATCAGCGGTTTTTGCTCCGTTGAAAAAAGTCTCTTTTATTGCTGTACTGCAGGAACATAACACTTCTTACAAACAGGAAAGCAGCCCCTGTTACAGTGGAAGGGATGTAGCGGTCATGCGAGCTTTTTTCGAAAAGTCCACGGTTCTCCTTACATCTATCAGCCCTTCGATCGAATCTCTTTACAACTGCAAGTCGGGCAAATACATTCTGCTGAAACCAGCCTCTGACGTGAAGATGCCCAAGGTGAGAGTAATAGATATGCGATATGAAAAGCATGTCAAACCATCTCTTTCGAAAACAGTAATCGATACTGCAACGAAATACATGAAACGAGACGCAAAAATGATGTTTGTCGTAAACAGGAGAGGATACTCAACTCTCCTTGAATGTATGGATTGCACCTATGTCGAGGAATGCCCTGATTGCAGAATACCCCTTGTCTACCACAAACAGGACATGTCAATGAAATGTCATTACTGCGGATTAGCACGATCAAAGGTGCCGGAATTGTGCAGCAGATGTAAAGGTCATAACATCCGATTACTCGGTGCAGGAACACAGAGGGTTCAGGAAGACATTGAGAATATCCTTGGTATCAGGAGCGTAAGGCTGGACAGCGACAAAACAAAGAAAAGGGCTCTCCTGAAAATGCTAACAGGAGCTGCCTGCCTGTCCGACAATAAAATACTTGTCGGCACAAAACTGATGACCAGGCGTCTGGACTCCATGATAAGATTTTCGATGGCTGCGATTCTGAATGCAGACATGTTTCTGAATCTCCCTGACTTCAGGTCCGCAGAGAAGGCTTACCAGGAAATCTCGTCTGTTATTGATAAAATTGAGCCAAATGGTGAGGTCCTTATCCAGACAAAAATGCCCCATCATTATGTATTCAAAGGCGTAAAAGACAATGACTATGATTTATTCTTCCGGGAGGAGTTGCACCGACGCAAGGCCCTTCTCTATCCGCCCTATTCGAGGCTCATTCTGGTCAAATGTATAAGTAAAAGAGAGCTGTCAAAAGAAAAAGAAGAGAAAATAAGAAAAACCGTCAGTGATGTGGAAATACTCGGCCCATCTGTATCAAAAAACAAGAAAAGAGAAAATGAATACAAATTTCTCCTCAAATCTCCTGTCCGCAGTAAACTTCATGCTGCAGCCAAATCTATCATCGAGATGTTCAGGGCTGCAAAGGATGTGAGAATCAGGGCAGATGTTGATCCAGTCGAGATATAAATAAAGTAAGCTAACAATGATCCAGATTCCTAACTATCCCCTGTTCCATCGAACTCCTCCATCTTGTCAGCCAGACTCTTCCATTTGCAGGTCTGCATGAGCTTGACCACCTGGTGAACAGCACCGGACTCAATTATCTTCCACCGCTCGTTTTCGTCTTCAAGTCGAAAAAGGCACGGTCGGTATATTGTTTGATCGGCAAAAGCACGTCTTCCCTCCTCGTATAGTAGGGGTCTTCACCTTCAGCACAGGGACTGCCGAAGACATTAAACTGCCTGCACG
>JAGSYM010000307.1 GCA_018262395.1 Nitrospirota bacterium
ATTTTATTTATCATAATTATCCTCCGATGCAGTATCGATCAGACCGTGGGAATAAGCATGCATCCGACAAAATATAACGGTAGCACAAATCATTTAAAAAAGTAAAACCATCGCAGACAATCACGACGGGGAATTCACAGGATATGCAAAGTACTCTCCGTATGCACCGTGGCGGCGTTATCCGTGCGGGAACTCCCCCATCTCATAGTTGACTATCAGTGCATGCATACAGTATACTTTTTATTGAGACTCATTCTCAATTATGGAAAAGAAGCTCTTCATAACCTTTCTGAAGGAGAGGGGACGACGGTTCACGAAAGAGCGGACCGTCATTCTCCAGAAGGCATTGTCCTTCACCGGCCACTTCGACCCGGAATCCCTCTGTAATCAGATACGGGAAACCGGCCTGAAGGCATCCCGGGCATCGGTGTACAGGACACTGAATCTTCTGTGCGAATGCGGCCTCATCCAGCGTGTGAAAAAGACAGAGCGCGGCACGATCTACGAAAGCTCTTTCGGCCACAAACATCATGATCATATGCTCTGTATCCGCTGCGGAAGGGTTATAGAGTTTTATTCCGACCCGCTTGAAAAAATACAGGAAAAAGTATGCAAAGAACACGGTTTCCTGGGTGCAAACCATACATTGGAAATACGAGGCTACTGTAGAACATGTCAGAAGAAAAAGAAATAGCAGGCGAGCATAGAAGACGCCGTCAAAGGCACCGAAGCAGGGACCATGCACGCGAAAAAGTGATCCTGATCGGAAATCCGAACGTCGGCAAAAGCGTTATCTTTGGTCTTCTGACCGGCAAATATGTCACGGTCTCAAATTATCCGGGCACGACGGTGGAAGTCTCTTACGGAAATGCCTCAATCGGTGACAAAAAAATCCTTCTTGTCGACTCTCCCGGTGTCAATAATTTAACCCCCATGAGTGAGGATGAAAAAGTTACACGGGATATTCTGCTGAAGGAAAGACCAGAAGCTGTCCTGCTCGTTGCAGACGCAAAGAATCTGAAGAGAGCCCTCATGCTGTTGATTCAGATTGCAGAGATGGATTTATCCTGTGTGCTGGACCTCAATATGGAGGACGAGGCAAAGACAAGGGGTATAGAGATTCATTACCAGAAGTTGAGTGATCTTTTACACATTGAAGTTATTGGAACTATTGCTCCCCAAAGAAGGGGTATACAGCGCCTTAAAAATGCTCTCCTGAATCCCCGGCGCCCTTTGCTGGACATACACTATCATCCGACCATAGAGGAATACAGCAATAAAATATCAGCCGTACTCCCCGAGGCAACCATATCAAAACGTTCCCTGTCATTGATGATTCTTGCTGGAGATGAAAGCCTCAAGGAATGGCTGATGACCAATATCCGTACCGAACACCTCAAGAAGATCGAGGATTTGCGTGATGAGGCTCAATCGAAATTGAAAGAGCCGATACCCTATCTCATCAGCATGAGCAGAATACGTCTTGCAGAGCATATCGTCGGGGAAGTACAGAGGAACAGCTCTGTTCAGGGCGGTATTGTATTGCAAGGGCTCAATAAATGGACAACTCATCCGGTTCTGGGCATACCGGTTTTAATCCTTGTGATCTTCGGTTTTTATGCATTTGTCGGACATTTCGGAGCAGGATTCCTTGTTGATTTTTTCGAAGAAGTCATATTCGGCAGATATCTTTCTCCTGTAATTGAGAAGACAGTTAAATCCCTTATCCATGTCAATTTTTTCCAGGACATGCTCATTGGCCGATATGGAATATTTACCATGGCACTGACGTATGCCCTGGGGATTATCCTTCCCATAACAACAACTTTTTTCCTGGCATTCGGCTTTCTGGAAGACAGCGGCTATCTGCCGAGGTTAGCTGTAGTTTCAGACAGGTTTTTCAGATTTCTTGGTCTGAACGGAAAAGCTATCCTCCCCATGATCCTCGGGCTCGGATGCGGTACCATGGCAACAATGTCAACCCGGATACTCGAGACAAACAGAGAGAAAATTATTGCTACCTTTCTCATAGCACTCGCAATTCCCTGCTCCGCACAGCTTGGTGTTATATTCGGTATGCTGGGAACGTTTTCACTCCGGGCAACATTATGGTGGGCTGGATGCATACTCGTGGTTCTCATCCTGGCAGGGTATCTTGCATCAAGGATGGTGCCCGGCGAAAAACCCGATTTCTTCATCGAATTGCCTCCGTTGAGATTGCCTGCCCTGGGGAATATTGTCATGAAAACACTCAGCAGAATAGAATGGTACCTCAAAGAAGCCGTCCCTCTTTTCATCCTCGGCACGCTGGTTCTCTTTCTCCTTGATAAAATGAAGGTTCTCGAATGGCTCGAATCTGTATCTGCACCGCTTGTTGTCCATTTCCTGGGATTGCCTTCAAAAACAACAGAGGCTTTTCTGATGGGGTTCCTCAGGAGAGATTATGCTGCTGCAGGAATGTTTGACCTTGCCCGGCAGGGCATGATGAATGAAAATCAGGTGATTGTGAGTCTCGTAACGTTAACCCTCTTTGTCCCATGCCTCGCAGCCTTTTTTATGATGGTAAAAGAGCGGGGGATGAAAACAGCATTCCTCATGATGGCACTCATCATTCCCTTTGCCCTATTGGTTGGAGGGCTGCTTAATTTTATCCTGCATGTGTGAGAAAAGGGGTCAGAGATTCAAGGAGGAAACTGTAACGTTCTCGAACCCTTGGACCC
>JAGSYM010000042.1 GCA_018262395.1 Nitrospirota bacterium
TTTTCCCTGATTTCAAGACCGGAAAAACCCTGAGACTCATACTCTTCGATGAGCGTTATAAATTTCTTCACGTTTGCATGCCTCTGCTGTTCTCCAAAATACTGCCAACCACCTGTCTCTGACAGGATATCTTCGAGAATCACAGCAAACCGTGTTGTTCTGGATCTTTCAATCCAGTTAGAGATAGTGTGATATGCGCGGGAAATTCTTTTGTTCTTAGCCATGCCAAGTTTCCTGAACAGCGGGGCTTTGCTCTCGTTGACAAGCCTCATGAATATGCCGTAGTTGATGCCAAATAGCGGGGAGCGCAACAGACAAAAAAGACTGTGATCGTCATATGGGTCAACGAGAAAAAAGAGGAGTTCTCGCAGGAATGCCACCTCGGGTTCATCGTAAAACCCGATACCTTTTACGACAATGAACGGTATTCCCTGACGTCTCAGCGCTTCTTCATAGACAGTGAGATGGGTTCGTTTCCGCAACAGTATTGCCATATCACCATATGTACATTTCCTTCTGATTTCTCCATTCCATATTTCGTGAACAGTATTTAATGAGCATATTCTTCCGGCGAGAACCGAAGCTTCATGTTCACGGTTTTTCCTGATGCTCTCTCCTCCTTCAAGAAGTATGAGTTCGACCTGCCCGGAACCCTTTCGAGTTGCTGCGAAAGGAGTGTAGTTGGTGCGCCATCGTTCAAACAGACCCGACGGCATCAGCCGGGTGAAGAGGCTGTTCACAAAATCGACGATCTCCGGAAGACTCCGGTAGTTTTCTTTAATCGCTTCGAAGTGGAATTCATCCGCAAGCCATTCAGAGAATTTCTCTTTGGCTTCCTGGAATATTTCGACGTTTGCCCCCCTGAAGAGGTAGATTGACTGTTTATCATCCCCGACAAGGAAGATAGTCGGTATCTTCCCTCTGTCTCTCTGAGAGCCGAGACCGGACCGCCACTCCTCTGTGAGTTTATCGATAATCTTCCATTGCAGGGAACTCGTGTCCTGGAATTCATCCACGAGGATATGGTCGGTGTGCTCAT
The DNA here is from genome assembly GCA_018262395.1 of Nitrospirota bacterium. The sequence goes on from JAGSYM010000042.1 coordinate 1,040, forward strand.
CAAAGGAATAAAGAAAATTCTGCCACTGGGGGTTTTTTATCAATGCGTCATACGCAAGCAATTCTATGTCATTGAAATCAATAAAATGCCTTTTCCGTTTCTTATCAGTGTACCGCCTGAGGCATCGCGCATACAATTCCAGAATTCTCTTTTCTTCGCCTTCGGCAGGCTGGCCCTCAGTGATCATTATCTCCGCATGCGGTCTCTTGCTGTGCAGTTCATTGATTATTCTGAAAAGACTGTTCCAACCCTTTACCCCTCTTGTTACTATCATCGAAAAGAAGAGGTCGGGCCGTTCTCTTTCCTCCAAAAGGCTTTCATAGACGGATTCAGTCCACAATGTGGCTGCAGTGAATTCATCCATAACATCGAGAGACGGATCCAGACCAAGCTCCATGGAAAAACGTTTCAGTAGTTTGAGACAGAATGAGTGGATTGTCGAGATACGCATGAACGGCATCTTATCCCGGATCTTAATAAAAAGGGCAGGGTGCTCGGCTTCGAGTATATCGAGAATCCGTTTCTTCATTTCCGCTGCAGCTTTTTCAGTGAATGTTATTGCAAGAATATATTCTAACCGGGAACCGCTCAGCAGCAAGCCAATATATCGGCGTGCAAGTTTTTCCGTCTTCCCGGAACCGGCCGGGGCAGAGATGATGACACTCTTTGTTATATCGAGATATTTTTCCATATCTGCTGTACTATCTCTGCTCTTTGTATATAGGGGCAATACGGCCTTTCCGGGCAATTCCCGCATATCTGCTCAATCAGGGGAAATGCAGGGAAATCGCCTTTCCTCATCTTCATAACCGTCTCTTCGAGAAAGTTGAGTGCCGCGGCTATATACGCCTCTAATGTACGGTCATTCTGTCTGTCATTTCTGTTCGGAATCCATGAGACGGAGAGATCCCGTAATGAATATATTCCAACGCGCTCAACAAAAAAACCTGTTGACTTCATGAGCGCGGCATAGAGAAATAATTGCAGGGTAACTCCCTGTGACAGTACCTGCAAGCCGCTGAATTGGGTCGCACCTGTCTTGTAATCTATCAGTTCGACAGCAGGGAGTACCGATGATGACACGTGAAAGTTGAGTGATTGGTCTTTTTCGGCATTCTCAATTTTTTTGTCTATCCGGTCTATCTTCCCTTTCAGGGTGATGCCCCTCAATACCTCCCCTTTGACTGAAAATTCAGCCTTCATGAAAGCATACCCGTCATCTGCTATTTTATGTTCAAGTTTACAGATATCGGGAAGGATTGATAGAAATGAATCTTTCAGGACTTTCTTCCAGAATATATCAAGAGACCTTTGTGACAGGAGAGCATCTATTTTTTTGCCTGCAGTCAAAACAAGGGTGTCGGGATCATCAAATCTCTCTGATACCAGTTCCTGCATTATCTCATGTACAATGGTCCCCAAAACCACTGCGTCCATTTCGAACTTTCTAATTTCGAGAGGTTTGAGAGAAAGGACTTTTTCGATAAAGAACTTTCTCGGACACATTCTGAAGGTGTCAATATCCGTCACCCTGATGGAAGATTTCTTACCAAACATTTTTTGAATCGATCTCTTATCGGGTGCGCATACATCTGATATGCGTGACGAAAGGGTTACCTTGCCTTTTCGGGTTAACTCTTCTTCCTTTGAAAATATTCCATGCAGAGACTTCGGAATTTCTTGATTCCAGGATAAAAATGACGATGGAAGAAACAACCTTTCTCCCTCCATAACAGAATAACTCAGGGAATAACTCTTTGCAGATGACAGCGCCCTCCTAAAGAGAAACCTCTGAAGGAGAAGATATTTATCGAGATGAACAAGGCCAAGTTCTCTCCTCACATTGTCCGGTAAGAGCAGGTCGATATCCGGTTTTGATGGAAACACTCCGTCTCTCAGTCCGGCGAAGTAAAGATGTTCAGACTCCAGGCCGTACACATCCATGAAACTCATGACGCGTACACCAGCATTGTCTGTCATCATCGATTTGGCATGCAGACAGTGTTTCAGTGTATCGATGAACGTGTGCATATCTGTTAGGGAACCGTCCGAAAAGCTGTCCATCAGGGAAAGTTCACTCAATATCTCAATGACCGTATCCCTGTTGCTGATATCATTATTACCGGTATTGTCGAAATCAAAATCTTTCAGGAGATTTATGACAGCATTGCTGTAATCACTGAAAGACGCCTTACTGCGGATGGATTCAAGGTGCGTCAGTTTCCTGAAGACCCACATAAGTTCCTTCCGAACGGCCCGAGATTCCCTATCGCTGATGAATTCTGCATTGGCACGCAGTAACTCGGACTCCATCAAGCTTAACCACACATCCTTCCCCTTTGTGATACCGGAGGCAATAGAGAGAGAGGGAATGTATTCCCTGAAGCAAGCGGGCAGGGCTTTAAAATACGGGGAGATAAGAAATTGAGAAAACTGAAGTCGTGGGAAATCATTTGATACTGATTCGAGCAACGCAATGAGGTCGAGAAAAGGTCTTGACTTCGCCAGCGGTTTTTCTGAGGTAATGGTGAAGGGAATACCATATTTTCCGAAAATACGGGACACCATATCCGAACAGGAGTGCATCTCAGGAAAAACAACGAAAATTCTGTTTAGATCAGGTGCAGAGCGTTTTATGAAGTGATTCTTAATATCTCTTGCAATCCCCTCAATCTCTTCCTCTGCACTCCGATACGAATAATGATCAAGTGACATAAGATGCTTTTCGTGCCCAAGATACGCGGGTTCAAATATAAAGTTGTTATTGAGATAAGTAACATAACTGTCTGTTACACCATGATATTCTCTGGAATAAGGTATTGAGATTAACGTGTCATGTGCGTTCTCAATCAATGCTTTGAGGAGTACCCCTTCTGTTCCTGTCAATTCGTAAAAACCGTCAATGATAAGGCAATCATACCTGATAGGTCGCTCCCGTATAATGCCCGGGCATATTTCCATCACATCATTCTCATCTACAGCATTACATTTGTTCAACATTTCCTGATATAGACCCATGCAGGTTACGGCATCCATAACTCTGAGTGAGACTTCCTCAGGTATTCCGAGACGATTAAAAGTCGAGCGGAGTTTACTGGTGATTGCCATGAGGGTATTTCCCGGATGATACAGTTTTATCTCATTCACGAAGTCAGCAATCAGGCTTGAGTACCCTAAACTTTTTCTGGTAAGTATAGACAGCACAACCGGTATGAGAGCCTGTGGTATGATTTTCCCGTTTTCATGCATTCGGAATAGCCGAATTGCAAGCTGTTTCATGGTCATCATTTCCGGCGGGATGTAACAGGCGCCCAGAACAGCATGCGCTGTTCGCTGTGCATCACGAATTTTCCATGGAGTAGGAGCAACATAAAGGATTCCTGAATAATCGGGACCCTTTATTTTTTGTACAGCTTTTTTGAAAAGTTCCTCGGTCGAACCCTTAAAAGCAGAGGCGGTATAAAAGACGCTGATCGGCATACACTGTTTGTTTTTTATTATACCATCGTCATCAGGAACCAACAGAAAGCAAAGTGGGGGGAAAATTGTTGACTTTAGATATTGCTTGCGCTTTTAAAGGAAATTATATTAAATAATACATATAGTTGTAGCGATAAGCCTGCAATTTTAAATCATGAAGGAGCGTGTATGATTATCGGAAAACCTCTTTTGACTGCCGGTCAGATACAGGGAAAGGTTAAGGAACTTGCCCGTGAAATATCAAAAGATTATGCGGGGAAAGACGTTATTGCGGTAGGAATTCTGAAAGGAGCCTTCATGTTTTTTTCCGACATCGTTCGCTCAATTGAAATTCCTCTGACGTTCGACTTTATAATCGCTTCGAGTTATGTGAAGTCTGACACAACAGGAGAAGTGAAGATTCATTATGATGTACGTGAAGACATTTCGGACAAGCATGTACTTCTCATAGATGATATTGTTGATACCGGAATTACACTCAATCAAATCCGCGAAAGAATTCTTACCCGTACTCCCCTCAGTCTGAAGATTTGCACATTTCTTGACAAGAGGGAGAGGAGAGAAGTTGATATTCCATTGGATTACGTCGGGTATGTTATCCCAAACCAGTATGTTGTCGGATATGGTCTCGACTATGACAACAGATACAGAAACCTGCCCTACATATCGGTATTCAGAAAGAAAGCCTGATAACCAAATATGTTTGAGCTGATGATCGAAACATATTTTTCTGCCGCACACCAACTGAGAGGATATAAAGGTCAGTGTGAAAAACTCCATGGGCATAACTGGAAAGTTCAGGTGTATGTTCTCGCAGAAAAATTGAATGAAATCGAATTGGCAATGGATTTTCATGAACTGAAACGGCTTACCGAAGAGGTTTTGGCACCGCTGGATCATGGATTTTTGAATGACATTTTCCCTTTTACCGAAAAAAATCCTTCATCAGAAAATATAGCGAAATGGATCTATGATTCACTGAAAAAAAAATTAAACGGTTCCAATGTGAGTCTTTCCGGCATAACGGTGTGGGAATCCGAGGCTGCTTCCGCAACATACTTCGAGGAATGAGATATAGTGACACATCACTGATATGACCATACGAATAGCGATAGGATGTCACAGTTATCTTCTTGGTGAGGGAATAAAAAAACTTTTCAGGGAAGATGAAGGTATAGATGTCATCGGTATTTTTGATGAAGGATTGGACATGGGAGAGATAGCAAAACTTTCCCCGGATATCATTCTTGCAGACTTCAAGATATTCCGATCGTTTCCCGATGAATTTGCGAATGACACCCAGACAAAGATTTTACTGATCAGCGACAGATCGTGGCTTTCGGAATCCGAGTTTCAGATCCCAGAGTTGCTGACAAGAGGAGTTCACGGAATCCTGGCGCCTGATGCCGATTCCAGGATTCTTAGAAAAGCGGTTAAAGCGGTCTATGCCGGGGAATTGTGGCTCGACCGGAAACTAATCAAAGATGTCCTCTATAACATGACGCATGTGGACCAGAAGGTTGCTCTGACCAGGAAAGAAAAAGAGATTGTATCACTCATATGCCATGGGTACAGAAATAAAGAAATTGGGCAAAAGCTTGGTATTACCGAGCAGACGGTGAAATCCCACTGTAACCGGATATTCAAAAAGGTCGGCGTCTCAGACAGACTTCAGCTTGCTCTTTATACCCACAAGATATGGCCTGGCCATATTTAGAGTATTAATACAAAAGTACTAAACACTCTCCAACTTAATTCCATAAATTTTCAGCCTTTTGGGTAATTGTAAAATCTGCGTGTTTGGTGTAAAAAGTAGGTGAAATTTGCTTACGAACAGGTAACTGTTTCTTTTGAAATGATTTTTCTTCAGGAGGCACTTTGATTTTACGGCTAACGTGTCCGGGGTGTAGCAAAGATTCATATAGCGCTTCTGTAGAAACGTTCAAGCCATGTCCGTATTGCGGGATTCTTTTCAGCGGTAAATATGGGTCTGAAAAAAGAAAACAGTTCCGTATAAAGAAAGAAATTCCCTTTGTATTTTCACATCAGGGTCAACACCATGAGGCATGTACCATGGATATTTCCGATAAAGGCTTATGTGTAAAAATATTCGGCAGACCATCTCTCCCGATTGGTGAAACCCTAAATTTCACCGTAAACGATATCAGTCTCAAAGCACAAGTTATGTGGTTCTCCAATAACAGCGAGATGCCCGTTGCTTCGACCGGGTTAAAGATACTGGACGGAAACTTACATCCGCTTTAGTGCCTGCCGGCGTCTTCATCTTCCTTCCTTAACGTTAATAGCAGCGTCCGCATATTTATAAAGCTTTCGTGTTTCAAAAGGCGTTTCGTTAATGGTAAAATGAAAACCAATCTTCTATAGATTGAAAAATCCCTCCTGACCTCCCTTTGCCAAAGGGAGGAATAGTTTCCCTCTTTGATAAAGAGGGTTAGAGAAGATTTTTTAGTAATATCAGTTCAATATTGAGTCGATTATTGACACTTGGCGAATACTAACCTAATGGAGGTTGACAATGGATTATTTTTTCAATGAAGACCAGATCATGATAAGGGATCTCGCAAGACAGATAGCTGAGGAAAAGATTGTTCCTCTCAGGGAGGAACTTGATGAGAAAGAGGAATTTCCATGGGAAATCATGAGAGTTCTCGCGCAATCCGACCTTTTTGGTCTCTTTATCCCCGAGGAGTACGGAGGTCTCGGAAAGGGGTCTCTTGACTTGTGTATCGCTGTTGAAGAACTCTCGCGAGCCTGCCTGGGTGTTGCAACAACCTTTGCAGCAAATGCGCTTGGAACCTACCCAATACTTCTCTTCGGCTCTGAGGAGCAGAAAAAGCACTACCTCCCGGATATTGCGCTCGGGAAAAGGCTTGTTGCGTTCGGCCTCACTGAAGCGAATGCAGGCAGTGATGCTGCAGGCATCCAGACAACAGCACGACTCGACGGCAATGATTATATTGTAAACGGTACGAAGCAGTGGATAACAAATGGTGGCGAAGCCGAGATTTATACGATTATCGCCATGACGGATCATGCAAAAGGTGCCCGCGGGGCGTCAGCATTCGTAATCGAAAAAGATACACCCGGATTTCTCTTTGGAAAGAAAGAAAAAAAGATGGGCATACGGGCATCTTCTACGAGGGA
>JAGSYM010000308.1 GCA_018262395.1 Nitrospirota bacterium
TGGTCTGAAACTCTTTTTTACAATGAAATATTCAAGGCCATCGCTCTCCCCCGGGTTGCGAAGATAAATGGAAAGGTCGTGGGATATCTCTGCGCAAATGTGATCATCGATGAAGGACACATACTTAACCTGGCGGTCCATCCGGAGTACAGGGGACATAAGATAGCATCCCGCTTGATCCAGGAGGTACTTGAGACCATGCGGGTCGGCGACTGCAGGTCTGTTTTTCTGGAGGTGAGGGTTTCGAATGAAGAGGCACAGAAGATGTATGAGAAATTCGGCTTTGGCCTTCTTGGAACAAGAAAAAACTATTATTTATCGCCGGTCGAGGATGCGGTTGTCATGGTGCTGAGGCTGGAAGGCGATAAGGCCGTCGAAAGACCTTAACCCCGGTACTGTTGCCCTGGACCCAGCTACCTTTATAGTTCATTGCGTCTATCAGGGCCCTTGAGTTCCTTGGGTTTTAACCCACAAACTCAATGAACTCAAAAAACTACTGCTTATTGTAGATGAGTTTTTGCTTTATTTCGCCGGTAGATGACTTTATGGTCGTGTCTATCGTCATCACCCTGCCGTCGGCGCTGAGGGACCGGACAAAGGTCGACTCGCTGGACCCATGTTCGGTCGACATAATGCTCTTTGTGACCAGCGTCTGGCCCTCCCACCGGCTGGTGCTCCTGATGTCCTGGCCGCTGGGGGACTTGTTTATACTTTCGCTGCCATCCAGCTTGTGTGTGGCTGTCTCAGGGTCTTTGCCTACATTGCGCGTAGTGGCGAGGAAAGCCGGAGTCTGTTTGATTACTATGGTCACCTTCGCCGCCGCCGGAGCGGAGCGCCCATGCCCCATATCGCTTTTGGCCGTGTCCAGGGTCCATGTGCCGGAGAAGTCAGGTTTGCCCAGAGCGAATGCTGATAAGGAGAAAGCCAAGGTCATGAATATGATGAAAACCATTGCACGTTTCATTGATGCCTCCAGGTAAATAGGATATGAGGGAATATATCCGTTAGAAATATTTATGTCAACTGTGATATAGGTATTGCCAATCCCCCTACGGAGAACGACAAATAAACGGGCAAAATATCGAGTGGCAGCATTGAGGGATTCTTTTGATTAAGCGGTCACAGCATTAAACTGTCCAGGCGCCTTCTATAAGGGAATCGCACTTTGGGCAGCGGTCGTTCTTTATGAGATTTTTTGAGATGCTGTATCCGAAACGTTCTATTAAAATCTCTTTGCACGATGGGCAATAGGTATTTTCCCCGCCTTCACCCGGCACGTTTCCCTCGTAGACGAATTTAAGCCCCGCCCTGAACCCGATTTCACGCGCCTGCCTGAGCTTGGCAATAGGAGTGCGCGGCTTATCGAGAAGCTCGTAGGTAGGATAAAACTGCGTTACATGCCAGGGCATTGCAGGGTCGACCGAGCTGATAAATTCCGCGATGTCAGTAAGGTCCTTTTCAGAATCATTCAGTCCCGGTATGATGAGAGTGGTAATCTCCAGCCAGACACCGAGCTCTTTCATAAGGCTGATTGTTTCCTTCACAGGCCCGAGCCTGGCACCGCAGATTTCCTTGTAGAATTTGTCGCTGCCCTTGAGGTCTATGTTGTTGGCATCGAGATAGGGCGCTATAAGTCTGACAGCTTCTTTGCCCGTATATCCGTTGCTGACAAAAACATTTTTTATGCCGTTTTCACGTGCGATTCTTGCACAGTCGTACGCAAACTCAAAAAAGATCGTCGGCTCAGTATAGGTGTATGAAATGCTCTTGCAGTTGTTCCGGACCGCGGCCTTCACGACCTCCTCAGGTGTAGTGTCCTTGCCGGGTATCGGCACCGAGCGCTTTCTGGGATACTGCGAAATTTCGTAGTTCTGACAATGTTTACATCTGAAGTTGCAGCCTACTGTTGCTATTGACAGCGAAGTGGATTCCGGCAAAAAGTTAAACAGAGGTTTTTTCTCTATCGGATCAACGTTTAACGAGATGATCTTGCCGTATACAAGACTGTATAATACACCGTCCGTATTTTCCCTGACAGCGCATATACCTCTTTGATGATTTTTTATTAGACAGTTGTGGTTGCACAAATGGCATTGGACTTCTTCGCCAGCCAGCCGTTCATACATCATTGCCTCTTTCATATAGAAATTATAACAGGTTTAGGTTTACTTTAAACCCTGTCAGAAATTTCAACCGGCTTATAAATTTCCGGCACAGGAAACGGACATCAGATAGAATGGTATTGAAGACTCCCTCCGGTAAGACCGCAGGGAATCTTAATGCAAGGAAATTTTTTTCATTATATTCGCTCTCTCACCCTGTGGCAATACCAAGGGAAGATCGCCTGCTGTCCATTTATTGACTTAAGATTAGATCGACAGATAAAATAGATCAATAGTATCGACACTTTAAGAGGAGGTCAGGATGCCCATTTATGAATATATATGTTTGAAATGTAATGAGAAGTTCTCGTTGCTCCAAACTGTAAGGACTTCCGAAAAAGACACAGCTTGTCCGAAATGTCTATCAAAAGATGTAAAAAAAATTATATCTTCGTTCTGCTGTTCTGCCGGGTCAGGCGGAGGCTCCACTTCCAATATTCCTTCAGGCGGATTTTCAGGCGGTGGTTGAGGGGTTTCTTCTTGCTGAACAGTTGGTTCAGCCCGGAGTGCAGATGGATAAAAAGTCTTGACTTTTTCAGCACTTAGCAATAAA
>JAGSYM010000309.1 GCA_018262395.1 Nitrospirota bacterium
AGTCCATCAATGATTCAGATGCCGTCGTTTCGGGTGATGCAGCAAATATTACCGATATGATCCCCCAACGCTTCGGGGAAATAAAATATTACCAATGGAAAGTGTGGGAGAGTCCTGATTATAGACAGAAACCCAAAAAGGCTTACTTTGACCTGAAAGAACTTTTTGGTTCGACAAAAAATCCTGAATTTCGCGTTAACGTGCCGACTGCTTTTGATTTTACAACGGTTGTGAAGGAGCAGTATGATTCTCAGGAGAAATTCGAACGGTTATACCTCGACAGCTTGAGCCAGCATGTCGATGATAATCCGTATGGATTTGCACTCGCAAATTTAGCATTCGGACTTGTTACGAAGGAGCCGTTCTATATTCTTGAGGCACTTTCCTTGTTTTCGGCTGCCGAGAGCATATTTTCTGAACCGAGAAAAAAAGAACTTGCACGCTATGGCGCTCAGTATACCAAGCAATTGCTTTCCGGCAAATTTCCCGATACCCAGGATGATAAATCCACCCTTGAACGGATTGAAATAAAGAGAACTCCCCTTCATGCAGGCAAGTTCACAAAAATAATTATAGGCAAATCGACAATTGAAATTAACAAAAAAACCAGAATTAAAGCACAGGTTGACCGGGTCACACGAGATTGGCTCATGGCTTCCAATGTCACTGCTGATCCTTCAGAAATAAAAAAAGAAAACATTGTGTCCTGGCACGAAGGAGAAAAAATTAGGGAGATTATAGAATTGTCGGGGGCAAAAGTTTCTCCCGTGTGGGGCACAAAGGCAAGGAAATTTGGGGACGCCTGGTATTCGCCCGATGATAAGGGCATTTACCGATTTCTTCTTTCAGAAGATAAGGTATATAACTATCCCACAAATTTAATCGCGAATGAAAATATGGTCTTCATAAATGATACCCATGGCATAAGTGCGCTCGCATGGGATTCTTCAGATGTTGACCTCGTAGTCGGCTGCGGCGATTATGAGGGGAAAATAGAAGCAGCCTATTATCTGGCTGAAAAGGGTATTCATGTATATATGCCAACCGACAGGTTTTTGGCCGGACTCATGGGCACTCAGACAAAAGGAGTGATTATTGGGTCTGCACCGGTAAAGCGAACGATAAACGGCGCCGTGATCGGAAACCAACCCATCACAATCGATGCCGACGAAACAGTTATCGTATCAACATCTACCGGAGGGTATCCCCTTCAGTACTACGACACTCCGTACCGTTATTTTAAAGAACTCGAAACCCATATTGACAAACCAATGCATATCATAGCAGTTCCTGTAAGTGAGTACGGAAAGGCAAGCTCCATAGTAGTTGAAGCGAGAAAAAGAAAAGCAAAACTTATAGGAATCAGGGTCTGGGGAAAGGAAGAACATGATGCTGTCTCTGAGTGGTTAAAAGAAGATAGAAATAACAGGGCGATACTCTTTCATTCCGCAGTTTATCCTGAAGGATACAGATTATTTTTTGAATTTCCTCAACAGACAACTTTTGGTGATATTCATATTGATTTTGAGAATGAATGAGGTACAATAAGAGGGGCCATGGTACGAGTAATACTTATGCTATTAATCCTGCTCACCGGCAGTGTCTGTCATGCCTTCGCAGGTGAGGATACCAACTCACAGAACAAAGCTATAGAGACACCGGATGACTCCAGAAATTTAACATTTCAATACAAAAATATTGGTGATCAATATACAACCCAGGATAATTACAAGGCGGCTTCTCCTTATTACATAAAAGCTTTATCCATGGGAAGAGAATATCTTTCTCTTGAAGAAAGGCTTCAGATCGCCATCTATCTTTCCTGGGCCGGGGAAATGCATGAATCGCTCAATGAACTTGACCTCATACTGGAGGCAAGTCCGTCAAATCTGAAGGCGAGGATTCATCGTGCGAGAGTTTTATCGTGGTCTGGCAGACTGGATAAATCTATCAATGAAGCCGATAACATCCTTAAAGACTATCCGGACAACAGGGATGCTATGCTCGTTAAGGCAAATGCGTTACGGTGGAAAGGTCTCTCATGGAAAGCATTACCAATCTACCATCAAATCCTTGAGAAAGGGGAAGATTTTGATACGCACTTGGGAATAACTTACGCACAACTGTCGGCAGGGGATATCAGGGGCGCAAAACAAAACAGAAACCTTTTAACTCCGTCTTACCCTTATCAGGAAAAAGAAAAAAAAGAATTGAATGATTACATGGACAGGATCGTCAGACCAACCATTTCCGTAGGATACAACTATTACCATGATTCTGATGAAAACATCACAAACCGGTACCTTGCTGGCTTAGGATTCTGGACCGGTAACTGGAAAAATGAACTCACTTATCGCCATACCGATGCAAAAAATGATGCCATCGATAATAGAGCTGATGATTTTTCCTTTAGAACTTACGCTAAATTGACCGGGATTTTCGGGATTGGTGGGGGGTTAGGTCTCACGCAAATGGCGAATGACAAATCAGATGATCATATAACATGGAATCTGAAAGCAGATGTGAACTTCATCAATGGTACAGCTGGCGTTAGTGTTGCAAGAGATGTATTCACTGATACTGCAGAGTTGATTGAGAACAGAATTCGCCACACAACCACATCAATCTTTCTCAGCCAGAAGCTCACAGACAGATGGGCAGTTAATGGTACCTATCGTTATCGCGACTATTCAGACGATAATT
>JAGSYM010000043.1 GCA_018262395.1 Nitrospirota bacterium
GGATTCTGACGTTTTTCCGGCTTGTCAGCAGTTCGAGTGCTGCAAAGATGCCCGAAGGTCCTGAGCCTACAATAACGACGTCATAATGCTTCACGGTTTCGCTACCTTTGGAGATTCAATGATAATTTGTTTTTTAAAAATTTGAGAGCATCGTAATTCGTGAGGTCGAGATGAACTGGGGTGATCGAGACATAGTTATCCTGAATAGCCTGCATATCGGTGTCTTCACCATGCTCCCAGTAAGGATTGCCTCCCCCGATCCAGTAATGCTTTTGACCATGGGGGTCGAATGTCTCCTTAATCGAATCGTCGTAAATGCGCTTCCCCTGTCTCGTCAGTTTTAAGCCGTTTATGCTGTTGCGCGGGACATCCGGAATATTCACATTCAGCAGCGTGTCATACGGAAGGGAGTGTACGAGAATATACCTGCCTATTTCAGCGGCGATCTCTGCTGCTGTTTCAAAATGTGCATGGGATGACGGCTGTTTTTGCAAGACCAGGGAAACAGCGAATGCAGGAATCCCCATGATTGTGCTCTCGATCGCCGCAGAAACAGTGCCGGAATACGTAATATCATCTCCAAGATTTGCGCCTTTGTTGATGCCGGATACAATGAAAAGCGGCCTCAGCGGGAGGATTTTGTTTACTCCGACAGCAACGCAGTCGGTCGGTGTGCCATTTATGCTATAGACACGTTCCTTCAGTTGTTCTACCCTCAGCGGTCTGTGCATCGTGAGGGCATGGCTCACCGCACTCCGCTCCCTGTCGGGTGCGATGACATATGCATCCCCAATGGTGTTCATTGCCTCGAAAAGGTAAGTCAGACCGGGGGAGTACACTCCGTCGTCATTTGTAACAAGAATGACCGACATTTTCTATTGTATCAAAAAATATAAGGTACTTGCTCTGCATATCCTGTTTGTGCAAAATAAAGAAGTTTTATATCCATCCGTAATATGATAAAAAACAATGAAACAGCTTACGTATAGAAAATCCGGCGTCGATATTGATGAAGGAGAAAAGTTTGTCAGGCTTCTCTCCCCGATGGCCAGGAAGACATTCAGGCAGGAAGTGATAACCGATATCGGGTCATTCAACGCGCTCTTCAGGCTTGATATCCGCAAGTATAAAGACCCTGTCCTCGTGAGCGGAACAGACGGCGTCGGAACAAAACTGAAGATTGCCATCTTGATGGATAAGCATGATACGGTCGGGATCGACCTCGTTGCAATGTGTGTGAATGATATCCTTACAAGCGGTGCCGAACCGTTATTTTTCCTTGATTACTTTGCCACCGGAAAACTGAAAGCAGTGAAGGCGACAGAGGTTGTGAAAGGCATTGTCAAAGGGTGTACGGAAGCGGGGTGTTCACTGATTGGCGGCGAAACAGCTGAAATGCCGGGGTTCTACGCGGAGGATGAATATGATCTTTCCGGGTTTGCTGTTGGCGTTGCAGACCGGAATAAGATTGTTGACGGCTCTGCGATAAAGGAAGGGGATTCGATTATCGGCATCGCTTCAAACGGCCTCCACAGCAACGGGTTCTCACTTGTCAGGAGACTTTTTTTCGATATAAAAAAGATGAATGTTTCGTCATATCTCCCTGAGATTGGGGCACGGCTCGGCGATGAGCTGTTGAAGCCGACAAAGATCTATGTGAAAGCTTTTATGGCGCTGGGAAATACAGTCAAAATAAAGGGAATGGCACATATTACCGGAGGAGGGATCCCGGGGAACCTGCCGAGGGTTTTGCCAAAAAATATGGGTGCTGTCATTCAGACCGGGACATGGCCTGTCCCCCGTATTTTCAGCATCATCAGGAAATTGGGAAATGTTCCGGAAGAAGATATGGAAAAAACCTTTAACATGGGGATAGGGTATGCCATGGTTGTCTCAAAGCGCAAAGCGGATATTGCAATTTCAATACTGAGACAAGCAGGATACCAGGCATTTATGATCGGTCAGATAGAAAAGGGAACCCACGGTGTTCGATATTTATAAGGAGGAAAGGAACTTCTCATGGACAGAATAACAATCATGCCGTGCCTTGATATGAAAGAGGGAAGGGTCGTGAAAGGGGTTCATTTTGTCGATATCAAAGATGCCGGCGACCCTGCGGAAAACGCAGCTTTTTATCAGAAAGAAGGAGCCGATGAATTAGCGATGCTCGACATAGCGGCAACAGTCGAGAATCGCAAGACTCGGCTGGAATGGGTCAGGAATGTTTCATCAGTCATCAGCATCCCCCTGACAGTTGGTGGCGGCATCTCGACTCTTGAGGACATTGAACTTGTGCTCGCATCGGGTGCAGGCAAGATTTCCATGAACAGCGCTGCTGTCAAAAATCCTGACCTCGTCAGGCAGGCAGCGAAAGCATATGGTCCCGGCAGAATAACCGTAGCTATTGATGCGAGAAGGAACAAGGAGATGCCATCAGGGTTTGAACTGGTTGTTTCCGGGGGGACTAAGCCTGTCGGAAAGGATGCAATAGCGTGGGCAAAACAATGTCAGGATCTGGGAGCCAGTGTCATTCTCCCTACCAGCATGGACGGTGACGGAACTCAAGCCGGATATGATCTGGAATTCACCAGAGCAATCGTCGATGCAGTTGACCTACCGGTGGTGGCGTCAGGCGGTGCCGGAACCCTTGAGCATTTCTATGAAGCAGCAACAAAAGGAGGGGCGACTATCCTGCTGGCTGCGTCTGTCTTTCATTACCGGATCCTGAGCATTCAGGAAGTGAAAAAATATCTTCGTTCAAAGGGCCTGCAAGTATGCGGAGATACGTAGATTGACAGGACTCCCCGGTTTCAAATACTGCGAATGCAGATGTTAAATATTGATGCGTTGGAATTTCAAGGAAAATGAAAAAATAATGATTAATTTTTTGATGGTATGATTTTAATTAATTTTACGCTTCAATTCATCTGTTAATTGCTTCAACTGTTGTTCTGTTTTTTTACGCTCTGTAATATCACGGCTGCTGCCCCGTCTCCCGAGATATATTCCGTTCTCACTGTAAATTGGCTGGCAGTAACGGCTGAGCCAGCGCTCATCACCGGAGCGGGTAATGATACGGAAATCCACATGAGGAATTTCAGTGCTGCCGCTCAATACTTCACGAAAATGTTTTCTCACTATTTCACGGTCAACTGGATGAGTAATTTTTATAAGCAGCTCACCATGCACGAATTCGTCCCTGCGATATCCGGTAATCCGCTCACATGAGGGGGACACATACATGTATTTGCCTGATGGATCTACCCAGTCCTCCCAGTCATATGTGAAGTCGGCGACAATGCGATATTTTTCTTCACTCTTCCGCAAATCTTCCTCTGCCAACTTGCGCTTGGTAAGGTCACGATTACTTACTCGTGTCCCTAAAAAGTTTCCGTCACTATCAAAAACCGGCTGGCAGTTATGACCAATCCACCGAACAGTTCCATCTTTGCGAATAATACGGAATTCAATCTCAGTCGCAAGATGTTGGTTTTCTTTATCTGACACGTGGTTGATAAAGATATGTTGGTCTTCAGGGTGAATAATACGCCAAATCAAGTCGGGGTCTGAGAGAAACTCCCCGGTATCATACCCAGTAATACGTTGGCAGGATGGCGATAGGTAAATAATGTTCTTGTCAGGACTGATCCAATATCCCCAGTCATAGGTATTTTCAGAAACAATGCGGTACTTTGTTTCGGACTCCTGCAGAGAGGCTTCCATCATCTTACGTAGAGTAATGTCACTTTGGACAGATATCAAGCATCTCTTGCCCCTGAGTTTTACAGCGCTGATTCGTGCTTCCGTATAAAATACTGTGCCGTCTTTTCTTTTGTTACTGAATTCATCTGACCAAGCTTTTTGTTCATCCAATATGTGATTAATTTCCTTATAAATCTGTGCATTCTTTTCCTCAGAATACGTGGTCAGCTCTGAAACGTGTTTGCCTATTAATTCATTCTGATTGTATCCGAACATGGCATCGAAGGCAGGATTGGTATATAATATGACTCCTTTATCATTGGATACATTAACCCCCTCAGCCATACTCTCCAACACTGAAGAAAGTGCTTTCAATATTTCATCGTTCAATTTCTTTTGTCGAAGAAATGAATTGAATGCAGGTTTTTTGGTCATTGTAAGTTTTAGATATAATTTTATTTTGATTTTCCTGAAAATATATTTAATATAACATACGAATTGAATTGTTGATGAGCAAGAACAGGTCGGATATGCAATTGATATTATAGGGATATGCCAGAGATCAGCGCAGGCTTGCTCTTGTACCGAGTGCGAAACAGAGAAATCGAGGTCTTCCTCGTACATCCCGGCGGACCCTTCTGGTCTGGAAAAGACATCGGGGCATGGTCTATACCAAAGGGTCTTGTTGACCCGGATGAAGACCCTCTTTCTGCAGCGCAGCGGGAGTTTCATGAAGAAACAGGCTTTAAGGTTTCAGGATATTTTCTTCAGCTTAGTCCGCTGAAAACAAAAAGCGGGAAAACAATACAGGCGTGGGCTGTCGAGCGCAATTACGATCCTTTAGAAATAAAAAGCAATACATTCACGATGGAATGGCCTCCCCATTCAGGCAAGCGGGGAGAATTTCCTGAAGTTGACCGTGCTGCATGGTTTGTAATGAAGGAGGCCAAAAGGAAAATCCATGAGGCACAGGTGCCATTGATAGAAGAGCTTGCGCATATGGTATCAGAAAAACGTGTATATTGATAAGAAAGGACCGTAATCCATGTTTCTGAAAGTCGGCCATCGCGGAGCCAAGGCTTATGAGATCGAGAATACTCTCGAAAGCTTCATCAAGGCAATCGAACTGGGAGCGAATGCTATCGAACTTGATGTGCGGATATCGCAAGACGCTCAATTAATTATCAGCCACGATGATAATCTGAAAAAGGTCTTCGGGAAAGACGTGTGCATAAACGATGCAACGCTAAAAGAACTGAGGCATATGACCGAAAACAGGATTGTTACCCTTGAGGAAGTATTACGCTTTATCGGCAAAAAAGCTGAAAAAATACTGATTGAAGTAAAAGAGGCTGGTTACGAAAACAAGGTTTTGGATGTGATCAGGAAAGAGAAACTGGAAGACAGGGTTATCATCGTCTCTTTCCACGAAGAAACACTTGCTCACATCAGGACTATCGACAAGAAAATCGAAACCGGCTTCATTTATACGAAAGTCAAGAATCCCATTGACACAGCCTTAAAGCTGAATGCCCAGTATCTGGTTCCTCTGTACAGATTCGTTCACCGGAGAGATATAGCAAAGGCACACAAGAGCAATCTGAAGGTAATCGTCTGGACGATTAATACACCAATAGAAGCCCAAAACTATATTGCAAAAGACGTTGATGGTATAGCTACCGACAAACCGGACATTTTTCGCAGGATAATGCACGTCACACATGACGGGATTTAATCTGACGAACAATATCATGTTCTGTGAATGACTTCATCAAATATGCATACTAAAATACTTCTTGTTTTCTGCTGAGTACATTTGTAAATGTCGAATTCGAACGAACTTAGTACTTGAGAATCACTGTTTGAATATAACACAAAAAAACCCACTAGCAAAAAGGACAGATTACTGTTTATGAAGCCAGTAATGTAACTCTCTTATAAATTCAATCATCGATAAAAAGAGATCAAGTGAGAGGGTATTAGCCCGTCAGGCAAAAGGTTATGGGTTTAAGTCCTATCCACCTCGTAATAAATTTCTTTTAATATTAAGTCTACCAAGTATCGCGGCATATTATAAGTTCCAGACAGAACTAAAGAATTGTAGTCCCTGCCCGGAAGACTATAGTTCCCGTGCCATCCAAAAGTGTAGTATTAAGATAAGCGCTTATTCTATCGTGATGACGGTTGTTGGCTGTCCTCGAAAGCTGCAACTTCCGACAGGCCAACCTGTTCCAACAAGGCTGCTCGCTGTTTGTGCAATTCCAGGTTAGTGGGCGCTGCATCAATCATTCTTGATACCGCATCCAACGAGTCATACCATAGTCCCTCTTCGGCATAGACAAAGTACGCCCCACTACTCCCTGCTGACTCAAGCTTGGCCGGGAGAGATAGCGGGGCATCGACCAATGTTATTATGCCGCCAGCCAGGATATCCTTGGAACGGTGCGCAGCATCGGTGACAAGGGTTACAAACCATTTATACTGAATGCCTATGCGCAAACGTACACCATAATCGGCCAACCGCAGGGATTGGATGCCGCCTTTTTCAGGACTCTTGAGGATCTTTTCTAACAGTGGTTGCACTGCATTTCTTTCAATAACGGTCAACTCTACTGGATAGGTAGTCGGTTTAGAAATGAACCAGTAGAGAGAGGGCTGATCGTGGATTGTCAATCCAACATGGTCAGGAGCTAGTACCATCAGCAAAAAAGATTCCCTTTCTGTCCCACGAGTGCCTCCCCCAACACGCCCCGCAGGGGACCCGCGTAACGGCGGCTTATATAACGGTTTGTCCGTGACATTTCTTGTAACGTTTGGAGTAGTTGCAATATCTCCGATCTTTTTCTGGTCGGAATGCTTATCTGTGGGGTTCTTCTCTTGAATTTGTCCTGCGGAGTCTTTTGTCTCATTTTCGTTCGACGCGCCCAAGAGAAGCGGCAACGTCAACATTAGTATAATGATTGCTATTCGTTCCATGTTCTTCATTTGATCACCTCCTGTGATGTCTTGTGACAGCCGGGTGTTCTTTCACCCAATACCTGATATATGACTATGCTTTCCTCCTTTCCTTTCAGGCTGACCTCTCCAATCCTTTCAGTAATGAATCGGGAATCAAGGTAACCTAAAGTAGTCTCACCAATAAAGATGCGGCAAAGGGTGTCTTTACCAATCTCTTTGCCATAGCTTTCCAGACGCGAAGCAATGTTAACCGTATCGCCAATGGTAGTGTATTTCAATCTCCGGGAGCTTCCCAGAAGTCCGGCCACGACCAGGCCTGTAAAGATGCCGACTCTCATCCCCATAGCAGGCAGCCCCTTCTCGCCCCATATAATGTTAAGACGTTTTATTTCCTTCTCCATCGAAAGGGCGCAGGTGACGGCGTTTATGGCGTCGGAACGCACCTCCTTTTCACTGCGCCTGGGCAGTGGGATACCGAAGTCCGCCTTTATGCTGTCTCCGACATAATTATCCACTACACCGCCATGTTCCATTATCAGCCCAGCCATGGATTCCATATAGGAGTTCAGCCAATCGAGGAGGTTCTCGGGGTCCATTTTCTCAGACATCGCAGTGAAACCCTTCAAATCTAAAAAGAAAACGGTATCCATCATTTTTTGCGAACTGAGCCGTCCGTCGATCAGTAACTGGTCCTTCTGCTGCCATATCATCTCAGCGATTTCCTTCGACACATGCTGCGAAAAGAGCTGCATCAAAAGTGCACGTTTCTTCTTTTCGTGGTTTGACATGTAGGCCATCACGACAACGAATGATATAAAGAACGACAGAGACGGGGGTACCAGAGGGATCCACACCCGGGTCAGGAAAGCGAAATATGCTATGCCGAAAAGTATGGCTAAGCCCCCTCCGCTCAACAGAGAAAATCGTAATACTGAGCGCGACCGGAGTCCGATCACACATCCGATGAGGCTCCAGAGAAATATCCAGAAGA
>JAGSYM010000044.1 GCA_018262395.1 Nitrospirota bacterium
CTATCCCTCCCCCCTCAAGGGGGAGGGTGCTATAAAAGAGACTGCCTTCTCACAATTTGGCAACCAATCTTCATTAACGCAAATTGTGTTATCCTCCCTCCTCTCCCTCCTCATTATCTTCACCCTCATAAAAGGTAATCTCTTCAGCGGGTTCATCACCACCAATCTTTTTCACCGTGATGAGATCGTTGTTGGCAGCAAATACCCGCAGGGAGCCGTGAAATTCCTGAAAGAAACAAAGATGCCCGGAAACATGTTCAATCCCCTTGACTGGGGAGGATACCTGATGTGGTATCTCTATCCTGACTATAAAGTCTTCATAGACGGAAGGGGCTTGAGAGAGGATGTGGTTGTGCAGGCTTCAAAAATCATGGCCGCGGTCAAAAACGACATAGGGGGGATACCGGAGTGGAAGGCATACATTGACCATTACAACGTCTCGATAATCGTCACCTATTCTGTCGAGCATTTCACCGGCCGTCTGATTCCCCTCATCTCCGCCATCTTCAATGATCCTCAATGGAATCTGATATTTGCAGACAATATTTCAATAATCTTCGCAAAAGACATCCCGGAAAACAGGGAAATCCTGCAGCGATTTTCTATTCCCAAGGAACAAATATGGCATGAAGTGATATCAGAGGCACAATTGAAATCACAGGGGTTTTTCGCCAAAAATGTCCGGGTAAACTTCCTTATCACTATTGGCGATGCGTTTCTGTCGCTAAGGGATTATCAGCGCGCAATGGACATATATGCGCGGGCATGGCAGATGGCTCCGGAGAATCAGATGGTCAGGTCAAGATTACAGTTCCTCAACAGCATTTTCCGTTAATTCGTGTCTCTATATGTCTCAACGAATCTCTATAAGTCCCTATGTTTCTATTTTTCTCATTTTTCCCTTGACAGAAAAAACGGAAAGATGGTATAAGGTAACGTTAATAAATATTTTTCCCTGCACGATAGCAATATTTTCTATAAATTTTGAAGGGGGTTAGAATGATGAAGCTACACACAATCATCGAGAGAAAAAGTGTAAGATTGTTACTGCCTCTTTTCCTGCTTGTCCTTTCGGGGTTTTTCCTCTCACTCGGCGCACAGGAACAGGCAGCGAAGCCTTCCACAGAGCTTCTGAACACAGACTGTATTAAATGTCATGCAAGTGTCCAGGCCATGGTCGACAGTAAGGGCGCAAAGCACAAGACTGCAGTTACCTGCACAGGCTGCCATCAGGGACATCCGCCGATGGTGAGCAAGGAAAAGATTATCCCGCTCTGCAGCACCTGTCACGCCGGGAAGCCTCATTATGAGATCGGCGGCTGCAACACCTGTCATTCCGACCCGCATGCCCCCCTCGAGATGAAACTCGCTGCAAACCTCACCGCTCCCTGCCTCTCCTGTCATCCCCAGCAGGGCAAAGAAACAAAAGAGCATCCGAGCCTTCATGCGAAACTCTTCTGCACTACCTGCCATAAGGCCCACAGGGACGTTCCTGAGTGTCTGAAGTGCCATCAGCCGCATTCAACGGACATGGTCAATAAAGACTGCACACTATGCCATCCGGCGCACATGCCCCTCATGGTGGCATACGGAGCAGAAATGCCCAACAAGAACTGCGCTGCCTGTCACAAGAGCATCAGCGACACACTGAGCAGCGTTGATACGAAACACGCAAAGTTGGCCTGTGTTTTCTGCCATAAAGAAAAACACAAATACGTACCTGCCTGTGAAAGCTGCCACGGCGCACCGCACCCGGCAGGCATGATTAAGCAATTCCCGAAATGCAACATGTGCCACATAAGTGCACATAGTTTAGGAAAGGAGGCTAAGAAATAATGGATAGTAAGAAAAAAACTGTTGTACTGCTTTCGTTAAGTATTTTATTGCTCTTCGCTATCATCGCTTGCGCTACTACACAGCAGGTTACCCCTGCAGCCAAGCAACCTGCGCCTGCTCCTGTGCAGAAGGCAGAAGTTGCACCCGCACCTGCACCTGAACCGGTTAAACCGAAATCTGCTTATGATGCGGATATCAAACCGTTAACCGCGGAGGAATGCGCCCGGTGTCACTACTCTGTCTTTACGCAGATAAAGAATGAGGGCGGGAAGCACAAGATCGATTGTGTGCAGTGCCATACGAAATATCATGCGTACAATCCGAACAAACAGAACTGGGCAGAGATCATGCCGAAATGCCAGACCTGTCACGGCAACATCCACGGTGAAAAGTTCACCGGTTGCGCAGCATGTCACTCCAACCCACACGCTCCGAAGACACAGATGGCGATGACTGCCGAATTTGCAAAGGTCTGCGGCGACTGCCACGCAAAGGTTGGACAGGAACTCCAGTCGAACCCGAGCAAGCATACGAAAGTCCAGTGTGCCCAGTGCCATAGCCAGAAGCATGGATTTATCCCCAGCTGCCTGCAATGCCACAAACCACATTCACAGGGACAGACCGTAGAGGAATGTTTAGCCTGTCATCCGGCTCACAATCCTCTGAAGATTGCGTATCCTGAATCGACCAAGAATGAAGTCTGCGGAGCATGCCACGGTCAGGTATACGACAAGATTAAGCAAACCTCGAGCAAGCACGGTCAGGTTGCCTGTGCAAAATGCCATGCAAAACACAGGGCTATTCCGAAGTGTGAGGAATGCCATGGTAAACCTCATGGTGAGGTAGTGTTGAAGAAGTTCCCGAACTGCCTCCAGTGCCATGTCGACGTGCACGACCTGCCTTCCAAAACAGGCAAGTAAATTTTCAATCGTAAAAGCCCGGAAGTTGAAAAAGCTTCCGGGCTTTTTTATTAATCCTTCAGAGACTTCTGTATATTAAATTACCCCGCAGCAAGCTACAAGATATCTAAACTCTCCCCTCCCTCGAGGGGAGGGGACGAAGGGGAGGGTGTCAAAAATAATTATCACAAAATACCCCCACCCTAACCCTCCCCCCTCAATGGGGAGGGAAATATTTCGGAACCATTAAGCCAAGTTTCGAGGAATTCTTTGATTAAGGGAATAGAGAGGTTGATATTTTAGTTTTTCTCATTCCGGACAAGCCGGAATGACAGACGTGACTTTCCTGATAGGCTCATCAGTGAGATGCTGACACAAGCTCAGCATCTCATTTCCATCAACCTTTGATTTTTCTGTCACCAGTAGCGAATTCGTATTGACAACTGCCCATACGCAAATTAAAATACATCTGTAGTTTAAAGCTTCTCATAACCTTTTAAAGAGGAGTAACCGACGTGAAAACAGTATCTCTCTCCATGGTATTGATCGTTTCAGTCCTTTTCTTTCTGTTCTCCGAACCCTTCGCTCCCTATACTTACGCAGCAGAGGAAAAGCCCTGCGTGGCATGCCATCCTGAATTTAGGCAGAAATTCAAGAGTGTCCATCCAGCACTCGGGATGGGCTGTGCAACCTGTCATAAACAGGTTGAAGGCAAGAATCATCCTGCAGAGAAGGGGAGTATTGTACTCACACAGAGTATGCCCGGCCTCTGTTACTCCTGCCATGATGAATCAAAATTCAAGGGCAAATCAGTTCACCAGGCAGTATCCGGCGGCATGTGTACCGGCTGCCATAATGCCCATCAGTCAAATTATCCAAAACTCCTTGTCAAGGACATTCCCGGCATCTGTTACAACTGTCATGGCCAGAAAAATTTCCAGGGTAAATCAGGCCACACGAACATCGGCATGTGCTCCGGATGTCACAACCCCCATAGTTCTAATTTGGATAAACTGGTAAAAACTGCTCAGCCTGAACTCTGCTACAGTTGTCATGAGAAGGACAAGTTCACGAAGAAATATGTGCATTCAATCATCCCCGTAGGCGGATGTACGTCATGCCACACACCCCATATATCGAATGATCCGTCGCTGCTCTTAAAGCCCGCTTACGATCTGTGCCTGAGCTGCCATAAGGGCAAATCCGACGGACGACACGTAGTCAATGTTCCGGGGAAAAAGGTTCACCCGGTTAAAGGGGTTAAGGATCCAAGCGTTCCGTGGACAAAAAAGATTCCTGATCCAAACAGGCCGGGATATGAGATGGAAGTACCGGACCCGGATAAGCCGGGGAAGGAAATGTCATGTATGAGTTGCCACGATCCGCATAGTTCTGACTATAAAAAGCTTTTCCCTGTGGCAAACCTTTGCGCAAAATGTCATAAATATTTATAGAAGAGGTGATATGGGCATTCGGAAAATAGCACTACTTGCAGCAAGAGGTTCCATCATGGGCATGTTGATAGCATCTTTTCTCTCCTGTGCTCCTCCATCCTCAGTCACTATACCTGACAGACCGGCTGGCGATTATGTCTGGCCGTCTCCACCTGCAACACCGCGGATCAAATGGATCGCAAACTGGTCCAACCGGTATGATTTCGGTAAGCCAAGCCAGGTCATGGAATTCCTGATCGGAAAAGAACGGGTGGAACAGCTCAGAAGGCCCAATGGCGTTGTTACCGATGCTGCCGGGAACCTTTATGTCGCAGATTCGGAGTCCCATATTGTGTTTGTTTTTGACCAGGGGAAAAAGGCGCTAAGGTTTATCGGTATGAGAAGACTTGGCTTTCCAATCGGGTTAGCCGTCAACAATAAGAATAATATTCTCTATGTTTCAGATTCGCAGCAGGACAAAGTGTATGGATTCGATATAAACACAGACGATGTCAAGTTGACAATCGGCGGACCGGGTGAATTTAAAAATCCCTCCGGAATGGTTTATGACGAAAAATCCGACAGGCTTTATGTTGCGGATACGCAGGACCATATGGTCAAAGTTTTCGATAAGGATGGAAGACCTCTCTTCACCATCGGGAAAAGAGGTACCGAAAATGGCGAGTTCAATTTCCCGAGCTATCTTGCCATGGATAAAAATAGAATACTCTATGTTGTCGATTCCTTCAATTTCAGAGTGCAGATGTTCGATGCAGACGGGAATTTCCTGAAAAATTTTGGTAAACCTGGTGATACCTCGGGCTATTTCTCCAGACCGGCAGGCATCGGTGTGGATTCGGACGGCAATATATATGTAGTTGACACCTCATTCAATAATTTTCAGATATTCAATAATGACGGGAAACTATTATTGTGGGTTGGAACTACGGGGAGAAAGCCGGGTGAATTCTATCTTCCCTCAGGAATGTATATTGACAATCAGGATAGGATATATGTTTCCGACACCTTTAATCAGAGGGTCCAGGTGTTCCAATATCTCAAGGAGACAAAATAGGACAGGATAATTTCCCATCTTTATAGCATTACTTGGCAGTTCCCCCGCTAACGATTTAAAAATTCACATTTTTTTCACAACTTTTCCTGAATAATTCTTTCTTTTCGTTATCCATATTTCTATAATATTTATAAGAATTTACATGTAATTCTTTCAGGACGGTGGGATATGGCTTGATAACATTGTCGTAAAACAGACTGTAATAAAAGCATATTACTCATTGTGAACAAACGGCGGAGATTGCATTGTAATCTAACAGGAGTGGTATGTATGGACACTTTTGCTTCCCAATGATAATGCTGTTCGTTACGCGTGGATGATGCAATTGATAATGAAGCGGAGGACTTCTCTTTCTTGAAGCGTATTAACCGTATTTCCATGATATCAGTATTCATCGTGGTCACTTATTTTATTGCCTGGGCAGAGGTTGCTTATGCTCAAATGCGTGTGGAATATCCCAATAGGTTCCGTCTCTCCGGTATTGTGGAACTCAGTTACCGTAATTACTATGTTGAGACATCTTCAGGCCGCTACACGATAGACAGGAGTAACCAAACATTTCGTCAGTATTACAAACTCGGGGTAGAAGGATTCATTATCCATCCGAGACTGGCCACGTTTTACGCTTCGATATCGTACAACGACACAAGGTTTCATCCTGAAAAAGGCCAAAACGTCACAACCAGCGATATCGGTTACGATATTCTGACGACATTCCTTCCTTACAGACCAGTAGCACTCGACCTCTATGCAAGAAAGATTGACTACACATTTAATTACGCGGGCGACCCGGTTGATACCACATCCCTTCTCTACGGAGCCCGCCTGCGTATGCACAAGAGGAACTGGCCGAGTATCCGGCTTGAGTATTATCATTGGGAGTATGACCTTCTGCGTTATAAGACAACAACAGACAAACGAATTGAAGACAGATACATCCTTGATGTCCGTGGCAGTCTCAACTTATGGGCTACTAAATACCAACTCTACGTTGATCATCTGAGTATCGAGCATCCTGAATTTGAGGATACTATTCTGTCCGCCCGTCTCAGTACAAACAGTATCCTGAGAAAAAACATTTACTGGTACAACTGGTTTTCCTATGTGGAAAGTGATTTCTACAAGATGGTCAACTTTTCGAGCAGCCTGTATTTTCCGTCCGGAAGACGCTTTCAACATAATTACCTCTATGAACATCTTCAGTCTGAAAATGAACTTACGGGTTCAGAAGATTTGGGGATAGAGAATAAAACTAATGAATTAAAAACCGAGAGCGTCGTAGGCACCTGGGGCTACCGGTTTACCGAGAGATTGACAGGTTCCTTATCGCTCAGGTACACGAAGAACGATCAAAACGGAACGAAATGGGATGCTGAGGGCGTATCTGCGAGCGTAGGCTACGCGCGTCCCATTTCCTGGGTTCGTTTTTCGTCATATTACAGGCTTTTTCTCCGGACAGACGAACGGAGAGGCGATTTAGACGAACACATCCTGGAGGTCAATCTTTCTACGAGCAGGTTTCGCTGGGGTATTCTCTATTCGCGCTATTATTTCTCTTATATTGATGAGACACAGAAATATCTGGAGCGAACAGGTGCAGATGACTTCTTTGATGAAGAAGAGGTATTTTTGCAAAGGACAGCAAAAACCTATATTCACTCAATCAGTATAGGAGTCAGGGGCAAGTTACCAGGCCGGGCAATGGGACGTGCTTACTGGAATGTCGAGGCTGAATATTTTCAATCGGATACATCCGGGGAGAAGCCAAGAAGGTTTTCGGAAGACGATTTTTTTGAGGAAGATATCTCGCAATATGAAGAATATGATTTTAAAGTCAGGCAGTTTGAACTAACAGGAAACGTTTTCTATCCCCTTCGTCGGGGTATAGCCCTCAACTTCAGGACAAGCCTGTTGACCGGTGAGACGAATAACAGAAGCAGGACAACATATTATTATGAAGGTACCGTCACGTATCCGGTCTCGCGCCGGTTTGGATTTCTGGCATTGTGGAGACAAACATGGACTCAGATTGAAAGCTATCCGGACAGGGACGAAAGACGCGCCGAGCTTAAAGCGGATTACAGGCTGGGGAGGACGTATATATCATTTGAGGGATGGCTGAGGCAGGTCATTGCTGATGGTGAAAGGCTGGATAGAATACTCTATTTAAGGGTCCGGAGAACAATATGATACGTATCTGCAGAATAAGACTGTACAGTGTTTTTTTTCACCTCATAGCGCTTAGTTTCACACTTGGAGCGTGCACATCACCTGAGCCCATGCACTATAATTTTTTTGAGGGTGAATCTGCAACCGCTCTGCAATGGCCGCCGCCACCACAAAACCCAAGAATTCTTTATCTGGGGTCTGTCAAATCTCCAACGGAAAGAGGCCTAAAAGACTCGTG
>JAGSYM010000310.1 GCA_018262395.1 Nitrospirota bacterium
AATACTGCCCAATATGGTGACCTTACCCGGGGCCCGCGTATCATCACTGATGAAACAAAGAAAGAAATGCGCACGATCCTGAATGAGATACAGTCCGGTCAGTTCGCGAAAGAGTGGATTCTTGAATGCAGGGCAAACAAGCCGGTATTCAACGCTCTGACAAGGAAGGGGGAGGAACACCCGGTCGAGGAAGTCGGAGCAAAACTCAGGGCTATGATGCCGTGGCTCAAAAAAGGGAAGCTTGTAGATAAATCGAAGGCATGAAAACTTTACCCCCACCGTTCCTTCCCTTAAGATAAGGGGTCGAACGGTGGAGGTATGAAGGTATAAAATGATCAGATTCGCCCCTGAAGGGTATCCCTTTATCTTCAGTTCACTTCTCTTTTCAGCAATTGCAGCCTTTGTACTCTTGTGGATACTCAAAAACTCAACGAGTTCTTTCATCATTTCCCTGACTCTCTTCGTTACAGGTTTGTCTTTTGTCCTCACATTTTTCATGGCTTTTTTTTTCAGGGATCCGGAGCGGGTTATCCCCGGGGGTGAAGGAATCCTCGTTTCACCGGCAGACGGCAAGGTGATAGGGATCAAAGATGTTGCTGAAAAAACATATCTTGCTGCTGAAGCAAAAGAGATCAGTATTTTCATGTCTCCGCTTGATGTTCATGTGAACCGGGCTCCCTGCGATGGAAAAGTTGTCACCGTGCGGTACTCTCCGGGTAAATATATGGCTGCATACAAGGACGATGCATCGGTTAAGAATGAGAATATTGTGATGATTCTTGACCGCGGAGAAGGAAAGGTGCTTGTAAGGCAGGTTGCAGGGTTTGTTGCCCGGAGGGCAGTCTGCCGCGTAAAAGAAGGAGATATGTTAAAACGGGGCGACAGGTATGGCATCATTAAGTTCAGTTCACGGCTTGATGTGTATCTGCCGAGGGATGCAGAGATTAAGGTGAACCTGGGAGACAGAGTAAAAGCAGGCGAAACCGTCATAGCAGTAGACAGTAAACAGTAGACAGCAGACAGTAAACTGCCAAGAGAAGGTAGCCGCAGGCTTTAGCCTGCGTTTCGATAAAGGATGCAGCAGAACTACCCCTCAGTCCCGAAGAAGTACGGGTCGAGGTATCTAATATCTCCCCTCCCTCGAGGGGAGGGGATGCAAGGGAGGGTGTCGGTCATAAACATCACAAAACACCCCCACCCTAACCCTCCCCCCTCAATGGGGAGGGAATTATTTGGAAACCCCGATGCAGAACATTGAGGAATTCTTTGATTAATACAACAAACTATAGACCGGGAGGGATGCTATGAGCGAAGTTCCAAAGGGTGCAATTTTACAGAGGGACAAAGAGACCTATGCGATCGTGCCGAGGATTCCCATGGGTATTCTGACTCCGGAGATTCTCGAGAAGCTGGCGCAGGTTTCACGCAGATACAATGTGCGAATCATCAAGATCACATCCGGTCAGCGCATCGCGCTGGTGGGATTCAAAGCAGAAGATATTGAAAAGGTATGGCAAGAGCTTGATATCGAGGTCGGACCCGCCGAGGGATTATGTGTCCATTATGTCCAATCGTGTCCCGGGACAGAAACATGCAAATTTGGCCAGGGAGATTCCCTCCGCCTTGCAGCAAAGATTGAAAAAATGTTTGTCGGCAGGGAAGACACGGTTGCCGGGAAGACGAAATTCGGGATATCGGGCTGCATGCTGAACTGTGCAGAAAGCTATGTCAGGGATTTGGGTGCATTTGCAACCCCAAAGGGCTGGACAGTTATAGTCGGCGGCAATTCCGGAGGCAGACCGCGCATCGGAGATGTGATTGCCGAAAAACTGAATGAAGAAGAGGTTCTTTCGCTATTTCAGAAGTGCCTTGACTATTATGCGAAGAACGCAAAATCACGCGAGAGGATACCACGCTTTGTCGAGCGGATAGGTGTGGAGGAATTCAGGAAAGCGGTGCTCTAAGAGGATTAGGAGGCCGCAAACCGATAGCAGATAGGAGTGATGAGGGAAACTCACATACCGTGATATGTTTCCAATGACTATTGCAGGTTCCGAACTTTTGTGATAGTCTCTACCATAAAAGGAGGCTTGTATGAAGAATGCAAAACAACTATCATTTTTTCTCATATTCATCGCTTCATTTCTGGTCTGTTCCTGTGCAACAACGACAACAACAAATGTGTGGAGGGACCAGGCATATCAAGGACCGGTCAAAAAAATTCTTGTCATGGGAATCAGTCAGAAAAAAGGCATTCAGCGCTTCTTTGAAGATGAATTCGTTCGACAGCTCAAAGAAAGAGGCACCGACGGTGTTCCCGGCTATTCCATTCTTCCATATGATGAAAAGATCGACAAGGATTTCATAGCGGCAAAAGCTAAGGAGTCAGGTGCAGATACAGTTCTCGTAACGAGGCCGATCAGCAAGAAAATCGAACGGTCGTACATGCCAGGGTCTTATTATCGATGGGGCAGTTACTATGGCCATGCTTATTCGCCGGGCTATGTAGTGGATGATGAATATGTATACGTTGAAACAAACCTTTACGATGTTGCGACTGAAAAGCTCATTTGGGCGGCAGAATCAGAAACAATTATATTGGCTACTGATCAGGAACTGCTCACGTCGTTCATAAGTACCATGGTTGCAAAATTAGCATCCGATAAGTTGATCAAATAAACCTTTTCTTGAGA
>JAGSYM010000311.1 GCA_018262395.1 Nitrospirota bacterium
AGGAGGAGGAGTTCCCCTTCCGGAACAATTTCAACCTTGAAACCGTCAATGTATACAATACGTGGGTCCTTTTTGCTGAAGAGGGTTCCCGCAAAATACTTTTCCTTCCCTTTCGCCTTTACCCTGAGTGCAATCATGCTCTGATAGTCGCCTTCATCCGTACTCTTCGTCTCTTTAACTTCTATTCCTCGTTCCTTTGCAATGACGGGTGCATTCACAAAATTGACTGTTTCAAGCAGGATAGGGCTAAGAAAACCCTTTATCGCGGCAATAGTAACCGGAGCGGTGTTAATCTTCGATGCTTCTGCCTGATATTCGATCGTTATTTCGGTGACGCCTCCTTCAAACACCTGAGCTGCAAAACCCCCGAGTTTCTCTGCAAGATTTATATATGGCTGAAGCCGTGCAACCTGGTCTGCAGGAATGGACGGGAAATTGACCGCATGACGTATGGTTCCATGGATGAGATAATCCACGATCTGTTCAGCAACAGCAACAGCAACATTTTCCTGCGCTTCTGTTGTTGAGGCGCCCAGATGAGGAGTGCAAATTACATTATCAAGGCTGAAGAGGGGGTTATTCTCAGGGGGTTCCTTTTCAAAGACATCGAGTGCAGCGCCGGCAACCTTGCCGGAAACAATGGCATCATAGAGGTCTGTTTCATTGATTATCCCGCCTCGTGCGCAGTTGATTATCCTGACTCCGTCCTTCATGGTCTCTATGGATTTTTTATTGATAAGATATTTTGTTTCTGGTGTCAGAGGTGTATGTAACGTAATGAAGTCAGAGCGTTTGAAGAGATCCTGAATGCTCACTTTCTCAACACCCATGGCCCGCGCCGTATCTCCACTCAAGAATGGATCGTACGCAATGACATTCATTCCGAAGGCCTGCATCCTTTTTGCGACCTGGCTCCCTATGTTACCGATGCCGACAACCCCGAGGGTTTTGTTGAAGAGTTCCACCCCCATAAACTTCTTTTTCTCCCATTTGCCGGTCTTCATGGATATCGTGGCCTGTGGGATCAGGCGGGCAAGCGAAACAATATGCGCGATCGTATGTTCTGCAGTGGTGATAGTGTTGCCCCCCGGAGTATTCATGACAACAATGCCTTTTTTTGTAGCGGCAACCTTGTCGACATTATCCAGTCCTGAACCGGCACGGCCGATAACTTTGAGATTGCCGGCAGCATCTATAATCTCAGAGGTGACCTTGGTCGCTGACCGTATTACCAGCCCATGGTATTCGCCTATGGATGCCTTGAGCTCTTCGGGCTTCATGCCGACTTTTACGTCAACTGCCAGTCCTGCATTCTTGAGAATATCAATGCATTTCTGAGATATGTTGTCACTAATAAGAACTTTCATTTGTCCTCCCTAATCCATGAGTAGAGACTGCGCGACAGCCACGCCCATTCCGAGTTGCACCGGGTACCCCATCGCCTTTAGTACCATCTCAATCCCCGCAATTGCGGTTATAATGTCGAATCTGTCTGAATATCCAAGATGTGCGATCCGGAAAACCTTACCTTTTGCCTTATCCTGTCCGCCCGCTGCCGTTATGCCATATTTCACACGAAGGTCTTTATATACTGCCTGGGCATCGATAGTGGGAGGAGTCATGATAGCCGTTACCGAATTGGCAGGGGACTCTTTCGGATAAAGCTCCAGACCAATCGCCTGAACAGCCTTTCTCGTTGCATTTGCAAGCCTCTCATGCCGCTTGAAAACATTCTCCAGCCCTTCTGTCTGTAACATCTGCAGAGCTGCATTGAGTCCGATGATGAGGGTGACCGGCGATGTGAAGTTTGTCTGGTTCTTTGCGAGATTTTCACGTTCTTTCTTAAAATTAAAATAGAATTTGGGCATCTTCGAGGTTTCCGCTTTCTTCCATGCCTTCTCGCTCACGCTGACAAAAGCGATGCCCGGCGGAAGCATGACTCCTTTCTGTGAGCCGCCTACCATAATATCTATTCCCCATTCATCGGTTCTCAGGTCGTGTGCTACGAGGGCGCTGATTGCATCAACGACAAGCAGTGTGTCTTCGTATTTTCTGACAATCGAAGAAAGCGCCTGAATATCATGATATACACCGGTTGAAGTTTCAGTGGCCTGGACAAAAACCCCCTTGAAATTCTTATTCTTTTTGAGTCTCTCCTCAACCTCTTCAGGCTTAACTGCATACCCCCATTCAACAACAATTTCCTCAACTTTGAGGCCGTATGCCTGACAGATCTTTGTCCACCGCTCTCCAAATTTTCCGCCGTTGACAACGAGGACTTCGTCGCCCTGATTGAAAAAGTTATTTACAGCCCCTACCATTCCGCCGGTACCCGTTGAACTCAGGATGAGCACATCATTCTTCGTTTGATAGAGCCACTGGAGGCCCTTCTTCGCCGAGTCGAGTACAGGAAGAAAATCAGGTGAGCGGTGATGGATGATAGGTGCTGCCATTGACAATAATATTTCTGATGGCACCGGTGTTGGGCCTGGTGCGAGCAGATAGCGTTTTAGCATGACAAATCCTCCAAAATAGTGTTGTATTTATTTAAATGATACAGATTAGCCGGACTTTCGAAATTAGCACAATGCAGCGTGTTTGGTCAAGGCCAGCCACTTTACAAGTCATTAATATCATTATTATAATGAGTTATTGTGAAAAAGAAAATTCTCTC
>JAGSYM010000312.1 GCA_018262395.1 Nitrospirota bacterium
CGTCTTGAGCAGGATAACGATGTCCAGCCACAGGTTCCAGTTTCTCACATACCAGGAGTCAAGGGCAACTCGATAAAGATGGCTCGTGTTGCTCCTTCCCGATACTTGCCAGAGCCCGGTGATACCCGGCTTCGTCAACAAATTGACAGTATTCTCACCGAAGTTCAGTTCGTCTCCTAAAAGATACGGTCTTGGTCCAACCAGACTCATCTCACCCTTCAAGACATTGAAAATCTGCGGAAGCTCGTCCAGGGACGTCGCTCTCAGTAAATGCCCTACCTTCGTAATTCTTGGATCATTCTTCAGCTTCCTGTATTGGTCCCATTCTGCTGCCATTTCCGGATGCTCTTTAAACAAGTGCTGCATACGTTTCTCAGCATCCACAAACATCGTCCTGAACTTATAGCAATGAAATATTTTGCCGTCTTTCCCCGGCCTCCTCTGCGCGAATATGGATGGTCCTTTTGAGTCCAGTTTTATGAGAACAATCAATACTATCATAGGAAACAAGAGCAGCGGCAACAATAACATACACAACCCTATATCAAAACATTTCTTTAAGATGATATTAACCGGCCTGGACAGGTTATTTTTCAACTCGAGTGCAAAGGCCTCCTCCTGGAAAAAGTGTTGGAGGCTCGTTCCCAGGACAGCAATGCCAAATACATCCGGCACAAAAAGTATATTTTCCACTTTATGCTGGAGATTATTGATCAGCCCCTGAAGACGATCTTTGCCTGCGCCGGGCATTGTAATAAAAATATCTTCAATATTGCATCTGTTTATGTAATGCAGTGCTTTGTCCACTCCTCTATGGATTTTTAACCCCTCTATCATCTTGCCGCACTTTTCAGGGTCATCGTCCAGAAACCCGATAATTTTATATCCATAATTCGGTTCTCTGTTCAACGCTTTCAGCATAAGCCTGCCTGTTTCACCAGCACCAAGAATGAGGACCCTTCTCTGTAAGAGACCAGTCCTTCTCAACGTTTTTTTAAAAGTCATCCTTATCAGGGGCAGTAACGCAATCGCTATTAAGCCCATAAGGACGATAACCGTCCTTGATATTTCATCGCTCATTTTCCCGACGGATGTAATGGTAAAGACCCCGACTGTTGAAAGAAAAATAACCTTCCATAAAATCCGTATCTCATCCCAATATGAAAACATCCTTGAATAAAGACCTTCATAATAAAAGAAGAACATCCAGACAACGAATATCCACCAAAGATGAGTTAAAGTCGCTGACGGTAATGCTTCGGGAAAGACCGAGTGAAAAACCAGGGACAGGCTTTTTCGGATGAAGACTGACAATTTGAAAATAAGAAAAATAGTGACAAAATCCATGAAAAAAACAACTGCAAATTCAATAGGTTTTTTCATACCATTGCTCAATAGCGCACCATTCACTTCGTATACAATTCCTTACTGCAATATTTCGTTCACTAATAATCTACCATTTTCCTGAAAAAACTTTCACAAGGGGTAGACGCTCAAAATCAGTCCCAAAAATTGTTACCGTAGCCAAATCCAAAGGGGAACGGAAACACCCAGGATGAAAAGATGAGCGCCAGGACCTGAATCAAGTGCTATTTTACCTGTCTTTATCCATCAAGGGAAAGGGCGTCAATAAACATATCACGGGTCTCATTCGACAGTGCTTGTAAAAAGGAACTTTTTTCAACAAGAATTCAGACAAGCAGATGCTCACGGAGAATTTTTTCACCGCATGCCGTGAAGAAGCTGTTTGAAATACTCTACGGTTTGCTTTAGTCCTTCATCGAGCTTGATTTTCGGAGCCCAGCCTAGTGTATCCTTCGCAAGAGTGATGTCAGGTTGACGCTGCTTCGGGTCGTCGGAGGGCAAGGGCTTGAATGAGATCTTTGAGCCGGAACCCGTTAATCTGATTACCTTTTCTGCAAGCTCCATGATACTGAACTCATACGGGTTGCCCAGATTTACGGGACCGGTAAAATTATCGGAGGTGTTCATCAGCCGGACAAAGGCATCTATCATATCGTCCACATAGCAGAAGCTCCTTGTTTGACTACCGTCACCATAAACAGTAATAGCCTCACCCTTCAGTGCCTGCACGATAAAGTTGCTGACCACGCGGCCGTCATCGGGATGCATTCTCGGACCGTAGGTATTGAATATCCTGGCGACTTTTATTTTCAGGAGGTGTTGGCGATGGTAATCAAAGAACAATGTCTCGGCACACCGCTTTCCTTCGTCATAGCAGGACCGCAGCCCAATGGGGTTCACATTGCCCCAGTAGCTCTCAGGCTGGGGATGCACCACCGGATCACCGTAGACTTCGCTCGTCGAGGCGAGAAAAATCTTCGCCTTTACCCGCTTGGCCAGACCGAGCATGTTAATGCTGCCGTGCACCGATGCCTTCGTAGTCTGCACAGGATCGAACTGGTAATGAATGGGAGATGCCGGACAAGCCAGATTATAAATCTCGTCAACCTCGACATAGAGGGGAAAACAGATGTCGTGCCTCAGGACCTCAAAATAAGGTTTTTGAATAAGATGGGCGATGTTTGCCTTCCTGCCAGTATAGAAATTGTCTACGCAGATCACCTCATGCCCTTCCGCAAGAAGTCTCTCGCAAAGGTGAGAACCCAGAAAGCCGGAACCACCGGTCACCAGAATCCTCTTTCCAAAGCCGGAACCACCGGTCACCAGAATCCTCTTTCCATTCATCATCCCCTCTCCTCCTCATCAGAATCAGATATTCGCGGAACAGGCTCACACTAATCCCTGAGATTTACCGCGACAGAAGTCAGCTATAAGTATACCCTGCGTTCGCCACAAAAGAAAACAACCTGAAGTCCCCCGTATGGGTGGGTCCCGGTCCATCGGTGCCTGTACAATAGCTTCGAGTTGCACTCCAAACTTGAGTGTTCTCTTCCCCGATAGTGTTTGTCATTGACCTGTTGTCAGCCGAATGTCTATAAAACGAGACCTTTCCCAGATTCATAATATGCTTCGGCAAAATGATAGAGATCATACAAGTGCGGGAGGCTGATGTGCCGCGAGAACAGCTCTCAGTAACGATTATCACCCTTAACGAAGAGCGCAATGTCAGGGACTGTCTGGAAAGCGTTCGATGGGCCGACGAAATCATTGTCGTCGATTCCGGCAGTACGGACAGAACCATCCAAATCTGCCTGGAGTACACCGACCGGATATGGACGAATCCCTGGCCCGGCATGAATGAACAAAAGCGAGTCGCACTGAATCATGCAGCCCATCCCTGGATCCTGAACATTGATGCTGACGAGCGCGTTTCTGACGATCTGAGGGGCCACATATTAAGGGTTCTGGAAACGCAAGATGCTGACGGGTACCGCTTCCCCCGGAAGAATTACTTTCTGG
>JAGSYM010000313.1 GCA_018262395.1 Nitrospirota bacterium
GCCCCCTGTCCCGGTCTTAACTCAATATTGTGTATGAATGTTCCTAACGGCATATCGCTCAGAGGCAAAGAATTCCCGATTTTTATTTCTGCACCTTTACCTGAGAGAATCTCATCACCGACACGAAGTCCTGCAGGTGCAACGATATATCTTTTTTCACCATCTCTGTAATGAAGAAGGGCGATCCGTGCCGACCTGTTCGGATCATATTCAATCGTCCTGACCTTCGCAGGTATTCCCCTCTTGTCTCTCTTGAAATCAATGATTCTGAGAGCCGTTCTGTTACCACCACCCCTGTGCCAAACGGTAACCTGTCCGATGTTGTTCCTCCCGCCGGTCTTTCTCAGAGGCTTTAAGAGAGTTTTCTGCGGAGTGTCCGTTGTTATCTCAGCAAAGTCAGAAACTGACTGAAATCTCCTCCCCGGTGATGTTGGATTATATTTCTTAGCCATTATGCACCTTCAATAAAATCAAGTTTTTCGCCCGTCTTGAGAGTAATGATCGCTTTCTTTCTATTGGGCTTTTTTCCGACAAACTTTCCATATCGTTTCCATTTGCCCTGTGCATTAATCGTTGCAATCTTTTCAACCTTTACCTTGAATATTTCTTCAACAGCTTTCTTAATATCAAGCTTGTTTGCATCCTTTGCAACTTCAACAAGAACCTTATTGTGCGTTTCTTTCAGATTGCCGCCTTTTTCTGTAAAGAGCGGCTTTTTGAGAACTGTATATATGTTCTTCATGATTCTTTTATTCCCTCTAATCCAATTAATGTTTCCCTCGTAACGAGAAGCATATTCGACGCGATAACATCATACGTATTGAGATCCATAGCTTTCGTTATGCTTACACCCGGAATATTTCTGACAGAAAGTGCTACGGAATCATTGTATTCAGGAAGGACAATCAGCACGCTCTTCTTATCAAGGCCAAGATTTT
Organism: Nitrospirota bacterium; assembly: GCA_018262395.1. Next base: position 939 of record JAGSYM010000313.1, read on the forward strand.
TCAAGATTGACAACATCTCTTTTGTCCGCGGTTTCTCTATGGGGATGGAATCGATGACAACTATTGCATTACTATAAAGTTTTTCATGGAGAGCTGCCATGAGAGCACGCCTTTTCACTTTTTTGGGAACTTTATATGAATAATCTCGTGGCTGCGGTCCGAAGACTGTTCCACCGCCTCTCCATAACGGTGACCGGCTGCTTCCTGCTCGTGCCCTCCCCGTATGTTTCTGCTTATATGGTTTCTTGCCGCCGCCGCTGATAAGCCCTTTGGTCTTCGTGCTGTGAGTCCCCTGCCTCTGGTTAGCAAGAAAATTGACCACAACCTGATGCAGAACGCCCCGCTTTGCCTGAGAACCAAAGACATCTTCCGGCAGCTGAATCTTTTCGATTATCTTGTTATCTCGGTCTTTTATCTCAATTTCCGGCATTTCAATCTTCCTTTTTTATCTCGACCATAGTCCCTGTTGCACCGGGGATTGCTCCCTTGATAAGCAGGATATTCTGCTCGGTTCTCACATCCACTATCTCAAGGTTTCTGACTGTCACTCTTTCTGATCCCATATGGCCCGGCATCTTCTGATTTTTCCATACCCGCGACGGATATGAACTCGCACCAATCGAACCCGGAGCCCTGTTAAACATCGACCCATGCGAACCCGGGCCTCCGGAAAAGTTATGCCTTTTCATGACACCCTGGAATCCTTTTCCCTTCGATATCCCCGATACTGAAATCCTGTCGCCCTTTGTAAATTGCTTGACGGTGATAAACTCACCGACCTGCAGACCACCCATTGGAAGTTCCTTGAGCACCTTGAAGGGTCTAACACCTGCCTTTTTAAAACTACCCAGGAGGGGTTTGTTAACTTTCCTCTCTTTTACCTCTGAAAAGCCTATTTTAACAGCCTCGTATCCGTCGTTGTCCAGGGTTTTTACCTGAACAACACAACATGGACCTGCTTCAACAACGGTAACCGGATATGCTTTTCCATCTTCCGTATATATCTGTGTCATGCCGAGTTTTTTCCCTAATATTCCAACCATGTATCTATCTCCGAATTTACCTTTATGTAAATGATCTTCTTGTCATGTTTACTGCTATCACAACTTTATTTCCACATCCACACCGGCTGCAAGCTCTAATTTCATAAGGGCATCAACAGTCTGCGGAGTTGGATCAACAATGTCGATAAGCCTTTTATGGGTCCTGATTTCAAACTGCTCCCGTGATTTTTTATCCACGTGGGGAGACCTGAGAACAGTCACCCTGCTAATCCTTGTCGGCAACGGTACAGGACCCACTGTCCGTGCACCTGTCCTTTGCACGGTATCTACAATTTCCTTTACTGACCGGTCAAGAATCCTATGGTCATAAGCCCTTAATTTTATTCTGATCTTTTGGTTCACGTTGTTCTCTCTCTTACCTTAATATACCTAAAATATATCTTTTAACTTTCATTTACTGGATCACCTCTGTCACAACACCCGCACCGACAGTCCTTCCTCCCTCACGTATCGCAAACCTCAGCTCCTTCTCCATCGCTATCGCTGCAATCAGCTCTATCGCCAGCGTCACATTGTCCCCCGGCATCACCATCTCTACCCCCTCCGGTAACTGTGCCACCCCCGTCACATCCGTCGTCCTGAAGTAAAACTGCGGCCGGTACCCCTTGAAAAACGGCGTGTGCCTCCCGCCTTCTTCCTTCGTCAATATGTATACCTCTGCC
>JAGSYM010000314.1 GCA_018262395.1 Nitrospirota bacterium
AACGATGGCCCTTACTGGAAACTTAGAATTACTGCACATAGTTGACATAATTCAGCTGCTCAATACGACGCGGAAATCCGGGACATTTTCTGTTAAGGGAAGCAAAGGCGAAAGCAGATTTATTTTCAGCAACGGGCATATTGTCGGTGCAAGTCACCTCAACAACAAGGTCCGCATCGGCACAGTCCTGGTAAAAATGAACGCAATAACCCGCGAAGATCTTTCGCATGCCCTTCAAATCCAGAAAAAGGCCGGTAAGATCCGCAAACCCCTGATTACTACCCTCATCGAAATGGGAAAGCTGGGGCGTGACGAGGCTGCCAGGGGACTGGGCAAACTCATCGAGATGACTCTTGTTGAATTGATAGGCTGGACTGAGGGGACCTTCACACTTGATACTGATGCTATCACTGTTTCTCCCGAATGCACTTATCTGATTAGCAATATGGAGCAGGACATAAGCCTGGATGCCCAAATGGTGTTAATGGACGCCCTCCGCATATTTGATGAACTGGAACGTGACCGTCAGGCAGGGAAAACCGTCACATCAGACGAAGAACTGTTCACAGAGGTGATCGCATCTGAAGAGCCCGGTGAAAACCTCAGGAAGAGTTCAGTCATTACAGCAGATGACCTGGGACTGGCTGATATCGACCGCCTGGAGAGAAAAATACCCAAGTTTTTGCCTGTGGATGAAACTTTTGACCCCGCAGAAATCCATCGCCAGAAAATAAGGGAGATACTTGCAGATTTTACTCCTGAAGAACAGGAGACCTTTGTCTCTTTTTTGGAAAAATCATCGGAAACCAGATCCGCTTATGATGCGTCTCAAAGACCGGAAGGCCGTGCAAAAGGACTTATCATGTTTAGCAGGGACGAACTCCTCAAGCATTCGGTAATGACCATCTGCAAGGAGGAGGGAGTGCTTGTGTTTGCAACAGACAGATATGAGGAACTTGCACGCATTATAGAACAGTGCATAACAATAAAGGTTCTGCCCATTGTTGTTCTTGACGCCCCTGAGTCGGCCGAAGGGGCACTTTCCAAGGAAAAAATAATAGACCTGCTTAAGCAGTTAAAGAATAAATACCCTCTGCTTTCCATTATTATGATGGCCTCCCTCCTGGATAACACCTTCACCTTGGAGTCTTTTAATGACGGAATCAGGGCCGTGTTCCCTAAACCCGAAAAAAAAACCGGAAGAAAAACTTTCATCACAGATTCAATAAAATTTCTGGAGATATTCAAATCCTATATCAAAGGCATTTTCAATGAGCAGAAAGACCTCTCCGCAGCAGAAAGCCGGATGAGCAGGCTCAAAGAGCGCATATCCGCCCTTCGAAGCCTTAGCGATCCCTCAGCCGTGCCTCTTGCAATGCTACATTATGTCTCTGAGATATGCGAAAGGGCTATAACCTTTATTGTCCGTTCTAACGAACTCGCAGGAGAAAAAGCAATAGGAGTATATGATGATAAAACCGCCGGACCGACTTTAGTCACAAATCTGAGGGTCCCCCTGTCAAAGTCCTCCGTCTTGGGTGAGGTCATAGAAAAGGGGCGGTTATTTTATGGAGAGAGCGAAGATGAAGTCCTGCTGAATCATCTTTATGAGGCGATCGGACAGCCCCTGAAGCCAACGATAATCCTTCTTCCTGTAAAAAGTCTTGGGAAGACCGTGACATTGACATATGGAGATTTCGGCAGGAAGGAGGCAACTGACCTGCAAAGTGATGTATTGGAAATTATGGCCGATGAGGCCGGTCTGGTATTGGAAAACACGCTTTACCGAAAACAGCTCAGCAAGACGTTTAGCAAGCAGCAGCATTAACGCCGGTATGCAGAGAAATACAATTCAAGGGGGAAATACTTATGGACATCGCCACGCTTACGCAGATTCTCGAAATCGCTTTTGAAAAAAGGGTATCTGATATACACTTTGAGGTGGATAATCCCCCTATTTTCAGGGCCCGTGGGCACCTGATCCACTCAAAGCTGAGCAAACTCAACCCAAAAGACACCGAATTTATAGCGTCTGCCGTCATGGAGCAGCACGGCAAAAAGCTTCCCGAACAATTAATGGAATTTGACACTTCCTATAATTTGTCAAATGTAGGCCGCTTCAGGGTGAGCATCTTTCGTCAAAAAGGCAATATCGGTCTTGTTATGCGTGTCATACCGCACTATATAGGCACTTTTGAGGAACTGAATCTCCCCCCTGTTTTGGGTGAAATCACTAAGTCTCCAAACGGCCTGATCCTTGTCTGCGGGCCCACTGGCAACGGTAAATCGACAACCCTCGCCTCCATGCTCCGGTATATCAACGACAATTTCAACTACAGTGTTATTACCATCGAAGATCCGATCGAGTATATCTTCCCTTCAAATAAAAGCTGCATTATCCAGAGGGAAGTCGGCATAGATACCGAAAATTTCGCAGTGGCTTTAAAAGCGTCAATGCGTATGGACCCGGATGTCATAATGGTCGGAGAAATGCGTGATCTGGAGACAATAGACGCCTGCATTAAAGCTGCCGAGACAGGACATCTGGTCCTCTCGACCCTGCATACACATAATGCTGTTTCTACAATAAATCGTATTGTGGGATACTTTCCTGCCCAAAATCAGGAGAATATCCGTCAAAGACTCGCAGAGATCCTCGT
>JAGSYM010000045.1 GCA_018262395.1 Nitrospirota bacterium
TATAAAAACAGTTAACGTTACGAACGTTTATGTGAATTCCCGGGTGACGAATGCTGTTACTGTTGTCCATCGTGACACATTTCTTACAGGGAAGCAGATGAAAGTTGACGGAAGACCTGCGAACCCTTTTGTTCCGGGCGCGAGGGTTTCACCGGGGAGACCTGATATCAGACCGGTGAAAGCGACTGCTCTTCCCCTGCCTGAAAAAGTTGTTCCGGCGAGAGCGCTGCCTTCCCAGAACGTGGTTGAGAAAGTGAAGGCTACTGAGATCCAAAAAAGAACACTTGCGGTAAAGAACGATGTGTCCGTATTTAAACCGGGAAAGCACGTTACCCCGTTACCCGTCAACAGGTTAGAAAAGCCTAAGCCTGTCATGAAGAGTGAGAAGCACCAACGGGTCGAACCGTCTGTTACGAAGAAAGAAGTTCCGGAACGACCACAGGCTGCGCCTCAAGAACCTGTCAGGAAGCCTATAGAACAGCCGAAAGGGAAAGTAATGCCGACTGAGCAAAAACAGATAAAGGCGAGACCAGTCACTACGCCTCGGGAGAGTACAGGCAGGGAACAGATCCAGAAAAAGGAAACCGGCAAGCCGGCAGTTCAATCAGAAAGAAAAGAACGGCCGGTGATTGTACCGAAAGAGCGCACTGTTACCCAGCCGGTTCAGCAGCGGGGTTCAGAGAAAATCCAGAAGCAAAAAGAGATAAAAAACGTGCCGTCAGGTACTCCGAGAGGGGAGATGAAAAATCTTCCGGAAAAATCAGCTGCGGCGAACAAGCAGAACAAGAAACAGAAAGAGCTGCAGGAAAAGACATTTTCGAAACCTTGATAGTCCCTCTTGCTTAATCCCCTCCTCTGCGGGTCTTAGCCATCAGGGGAGGGGATGGTACTTTGCCTTTTATACCCTTTTTACTTATAAGAACCTGAATCGTTACCTATGCGTGAACCTTGAGCCCCATGTCCGAATATCAGGAAAGAATATCCTCTGCATTATCGATCAGATAGTCTTCGATCTTCATTTCTACATCTTTCACATCTATTCCTTTTTGATCGGTAATCCATCCAAAACTTTCAATTTCATAGGTATATTTTTTATACTTGCTGTCATATTCCTCTATCATTACCACTGATAATGTATGTATTCTCCCGGCCTCCTCAACTTGTATATTTAAAGAAATATCTCTTGTTCTGTGCATTTCTTCCTTGCTGAGTATATCTACTTTCATTCCTCACACCTCCAAGCAATGGTTTGACTTCCTTTGTCTGCAAAAAAGAAATATGCGCATGAACAAAGTTTATCACAAATGCGGATTCCCAGATACAAGGATGATGAGCGCTGAACTTTTCAGAAGCATTAATGAAGCAGGTATTTTGCTGTATATGAACACGGCTCTGATTTAATTAACTGATAGAACTCGCTCACTTTTCCTTTCTTGACTTGGCAGCGAAAAATAGAATATCGCACCCTCATTCAATCTCCCTTCTGCCCATACTCTGCCACCATGTCGATTGATGATACGCCGGACGATCGAAAGCCCAATACCTGTGCCTTCAAATTTGTTATGTTCATGTAATCGTTCAAAAAGAGTGAATAATTTATCACCATCATGAGGATTGAATCCGACACCGCTATCCTTCACCCACAATATATCTTCTCCATCATTTTGTGTGCAACCAACTTCAATTTGTGCAGAGCTGTTTTGCCTGGTAAATTTGATCGCATTGGTCATGAGATTCATTATGACTTGTTTCATCAACATTTTATCACCGTAACAGAGGGGTAGTTGATGAATATCAAATTGAAGGTTCCTTCCCTCTGTCAGAGGCTTCAGTTCATCCAAAATGGTCGCAATGAGTTCATTCATATCGATTTCTGTTTTCCTTAACTGCTGGCGCCCGGACCGCGAAAATGCAAGGAGGTCCTTTATAAAAATATCCATTTTCTGTGTGTTTGCCTTTATGATAGTGAGCATTTCTTTTGCGCCGGTATCTAATTGTGTGCTGTATACCTTCATAAGCCTGTTTGTAAAACCCCCGATAATCATGAGCGGTACCTGGAGGTCGTGAGATACGGTATTGTTAAAGGCATCCAGGTCTTTATTCGCCTCCATGAGTTTAACAATAGTAATTTCTAATTCTTTGTTGAGATTTTGGCTTGCCTCCTCTGCTTTTCTTCGTTCTTCAATTTCATATCTGAGTTCACTCCACCTGCGGTATGAAAAAAAACTAAAGCTGATCATCAAGAGAATCAGCAACGCCACATATTCATCTATGGTCTCGGCGTCGTATTTTCTCGACCATTCCACAAGCCATTCAAAAAAATCAAAGAAATATCCAAGAGAAAATACAAAGAGTGATATTCCAATAACAGCACAAAGATCTTTGAATGCTTGTGTATATCTATTATTTCTCTTTGTCACATTTATTCATTCTCCTTTGCAGAAACTTTCATTTGGGGATCTTCCTCCTGTGCTTCGGCTTCTGAGACACTTTTTTTGAAATTCCTGATAGCCTGTCCTATCCCGCTGCCAATTTGTGGCAGTTTTGTAGCACCAAAAAGAATAACTACAATTAGCAAAACAAGCATGAGTTCTTGAGTTCCTAACCCAAACATTTTTTCCTCCTAATGTTTATACTGTTTTTTTGTAGAGACAGGGAATCAAAGGGATTCACTTTTTAAAAAGGGGGAGCTCTTGTGATCATAACTTACATAACTTCAAAAATAATAACCAGGGAAACCAGAGTCAAAAGACATAGCCCGGCTAAAAAAATAAAGTCTGCAATTTTTTCGTAAAACTCAGAATTTCTTTTCGCCCTCATAGAGATATATGAAATTACGCTGGAGATAAGAAACAGGATTATCAGTGAACCCATAATTTCATCAATTATCGACTCATTATCTATCTTCGACAGTTTTATAAATGTGAGTATTACAAAGCATAGACCTAACAGGTTTGATGATGTTGGCAATATATGCCTTGAGATATTTTTTTTATTATCATTTTCCGCCATGTCAAATCCCCTTTATAGAAATATATGGTAATAACGATACAGAGTAATTATGAATAGGCAGTGAAGGAAAGATGAAGAAATGATGAAGTATATTAAAGAAGAAGCACAAATCTTTTCTCCATTGTGCAGATGAATAAAAATAGTCGATTTGTTGATTGACAAGAGTGAGACTGCTAAACTATATAAGTATATGGGCTTCTTTTCATCAATAATCGGGTATTTGGCAAAGTGTTCACCGGAGATCTCGGAAGACAAAAGGTTAGCACGGGTACGAAATCGCCGTGTACACATGGCGAATGAGAGGACATTTTTATCATGGATTAGGACGAGCATCGGTATCATGGCATTCGGGTTTGTTGTTGAGAAGTTTGGTCTTTTCATGAAACAGTTTTCCTATTTCATCAGTAAAGATCCTGGTCAGAAGGTTACATTCGGTTACTCCCCCAGCCCGGGTTACTCGTCAGTTTTGGGAATAATTCTTATCGGACTCGGCGCTCTCATGGGAGTTCTTGCCTTTATACGGTACAGAAAGGTCGAATGTCAGATTGATGCAGACACATATCAGCCGTCGTTAATACTTGATATCCTGCTTGCCTTATCTGTCTTTGCCATCGGCATCTTCCTGATCATATACCTCGTTCACAGTATTTAGCGTGTCACCACAAAAATACATTCAATGGCAGGCGCATAACCTGTGTTCCGCGGATATGGTATAGTTAGGTATGATGAGGCCGATTCTTGTTGTTGAAGATGATAAGAAGATATCCAAGGTGGTAAAGGTTTATCTCGAGGGTGAGGGATATCGGGTCATTACTGCTGACAGTGGCAGAGGAGCCATTGATGCAGCGCTGAAGGAGATACCCTCTCTGGTAATACTCGACCTCATGCTCCCTGACATATCAGGAGAGGAGGTCTGTCAGGAACTGAAGGAAACGGGCGATTTCCCGATCATTATGGTCACGGCAAAGTCCTCCGAGAATGAGCGGGTTGCAGGGTTTGCGCTTGGCGCGGATGACTATGTCGTAAAACCTTTCAGCCCGAGAGAGCTTGTCGCACGGGTCAAAGCCGTCCTGAAAAGGACTCCCAAACATGAACTTCATTCTCCTGAACAGATGAGTTTCAACAAGGGAATGTTAACCATTGATGCACGGAGTTATGAAGTGAAGAAAAAGGGGTTGTCCTTAACACTGACCCCAACCGAGTTCAAGATACTCTCGGTACTCTCTCATTCACCGGGAAGAGTTTTCACGCGAGGGGAGCTTGTAGAAAGTGCCCTTGGATATCAATTCGAGGGATATGAACGGAGCATTGATGCGCATATCAAAAATATCCGTCAAAAGATAGAAGACGACCCGAGAAGCCCGCTGTTCATTCACACTGTTTACGGAGTAGGATATAAATTTGCCGGAATGCGGGATGATAAAAAGTCTCTGGGTTAAGTTCCTCTTTCTTCTTCTTTCAATTTCGGTCATTTCTCTGTCAGCAGCCTTAACCTTACGCGAACTCATCATAAAGGATTTTGCGGAGTATCTTGAAGGCGAGACTGAAGACAGAATTTACCGGGTCATGGCGGCAGTCGAGGGATCATATGAACAGCATGCCGGATGGGATGAAGAATCACTGAAGGAGAATGCTGTCTGGGCGCTCTTGCTCGGGTACGAGGTCAAAATACTTGATGCAGAGAACAGTGAACTGCTCAGTACGAAGAATGCGATTGAGTCTCTCCCCCCTCTTATGCAAAGAAGGATTTCAGCCATTGCAGGTTTTGCACCCGGAGACAATCCGCTCGTTTCCGATACTCCTTTCACGAACTACCCGTTATTTTTGGGAGGTGAGGGAATCGGATTTATTGAGATTCGCCCTGTGCTGACCCGGGAAGGTCAGGGCAAGGAGACCATATTCCTGATGAGGTCAGACCGGTTTCTCATACTCGTCATTTTTGTCCTGGGAGGGCTGTCTGTTCTTCTCAGTTTGGTCTTTTCAAAAAGAATGACTGATCCCATAAAGAAGCTGACGATTGCCGCAACAGATATAAGCGAGGGGAACATCAAAAGTAGGGTCTCGGTAAAGGGGAATGATGAAATCAGCGATCTATCGCGAACATTTAATATGATGGCAACCAACCTGGAGGTACAGGAAAGCCTGCGGAGGAAATTAACATCCAATATCGCCCATGAACTCAGAACTCCCCTGAGTGCTATGCAGGGAGAGATTGAGGGAATGCTGGACGGACTCATGAGGATTGACAGGGAACGGCTTATATCCCTTCATGAAGAAACAAACCGGCTTAAGCACATCATTGAAGGAATCGAAGAGCTCTCGCGGGCTCAGGCAAGTGTCCTTGAACTTCATAAAAAAACGGTTGTTCTCAAACCATTCCTCACCAATATCAAGGAGAGATTTGACAGACTGTTTTCCGACAAAGGTATTCAACTGGAGTTCGAATGCGATGATGCGGCGACAATCGATGCGGATCCCGATAAATTAAGCCAGATCGTGATCAATCTTCTGAGCAATGCCCTCAAGGCGACAGCAGAGGGCGGCACGGTGCGCATGAAAGCCGGCTTGACGGAAAATGATAGTTATATTGAGATTACTGACACAGGTACCGGTATCAAAAAAGAGGATCTGCCTTTTGTATTTGAACGGTTTTACCGGGCTTCCGAAGGGGGGCTTGGTCTCGGGCTTACCATAGCAAAGGAACTTGCCGATGCCCATGGAGGGCGCATCGAGGTCCGGAGTGAATACGGAAAAGGTTCAACCTTTATTTTGTCCATCCCGAAGTTCACAACATCTTCATAATTCCTTCGCCGTCTCTTCACATTCCTCTGATATTCTGTAAGTGTATATCAATAGTCTCATAATGATAACTGCATTAATGTATAAAATCCCTCCTATCCCCTGGTCGCCTTCGGCGCCGCCAGAGGCGGGTAAACTTTTTTTACCAAAGGGAGGATGGTTCGACAAGCTCACCATGACATCTGTCGTCCTGAGCCCTGCCGAAGGATGGTAAGCAGGTGTGAGGGGAGATTTTCTGATAAAGGTACATTCAATTATGAGACGCTTATCGATAGGAAAGGAGGTGGACAAGATGAGAAAGGGAATGATAGTAAGTTTGGTTCTTGCAACCTGTATGCTGATTGGTTCTGCTGTTTATGCGCATTCCCCTGGCGGATGTGGAGCCAGTCTTTCGAGGTTTGATACTGCTGATTTGGAAAAGGTAAAGACATTTCAAAAAGACACCCTGCAGTTACGGGATGAACTTATGACAAAGAAATTTGAACTGCGTTATGAATATGCTAAACCTTCACCTGACAGGCAAAGAATAGCTTCACTTCACAAAGAGGTCATCGATATCAGAGCTCAAATTCACCAAAAGGCTGACGAAAGCGGAATCCCTCTCCAGGGATGTGGCACAATAGGAAAAAGAATGATGGGCAGAAAAATGATGATGATGAGAGGTCATCCTTGCCCGGTAAAATTATAATGATAATGGGGTCCATCCGGCCCCTTCCAAAAAACGGCAGGCAAGCAATCCGGAATAACATCTTTGATAACTCGGTCCGAAACCCTTCGGGACTGCGGGGTAGGTCATAAATGTATAAGAATGATTAAAGCTAATATCATATGGATAGCAGTTGTTATCGCACTTTTTCCGGTTGCTGAATTATCCTACGCGCAGCAGACGAAAAAAGAGCCGGTCGAGTGCCAGCCTGTCTACGGTCACTACTGGCGCAGTTACAAGTGGGGATGGTACGGTGCACGCAGAGAGGTGAGAACACCGGTAGAGGCAAAAGAGATCATTGAACAAGTTCTGGCCCAGGACAGGGGAATCAGGATTGTACGAATGCGTGAGAAAGCCCATTTTTATATAGCCGAAGTTATGAATAACAAGGGTGTGCTTGTTGATTTAATCCTGATCGACAAAAGGACAGGAAGAATACGGTCAATGTTTTAGCGGTTTCAATATCAGCACCGATATCGGCGGGAGGGTAATCTGTATTGAATACTGCCTCCCATGCCACGGTATCTCATCAGCATTCAATCCCCCTGCATTTCCCATATCGCTTCCCCAGTATATCTTTGCATCACTGTTGAGAATCTCCTTATAAAAACAATCGGATGGAACGCCAATACGATAATCAGTCCTCGGGACAGGCGTGAAATTACATACGATGACAAGAAAATTATCGGGGTCTTTTGCGTACCGTATGAATGAGATAATGTTATGGTCAGTATCACGGAAGTCGATCCATGCGAATCCTTCAGGATGGAAATCAACTTCATGCAGTGCGGGCTCTGAACAATATATCCGGTTCAGGTCCATGACAAACTTCTGGAGACCTTTGTGCGGTGTGAATTTCAGAAGATGCCAGTCGATGCTTTTGTCATGATTCCATTCGTCCCATTGTCCGAACTCATCACCCATGAAGAGCAGTTTTTTCCCCGGATGGGTGAACATGAATCCGTAGAGCGATCTGAGATTCGCGAACTTCTGCCACGTATCTCCCGGCATCTTGTTGAGCATAGAACG
>JAGSYM010000315.1 GCA_018262395.1 Nitrospirota bacterium
TCCCATCTCTATCCTTTGTTATCCAAATTCTGTACGAAACGGCTCCTTCAACCGGATCAAATGCAAAACGGAGCGGCAGTTTGTTATAGGGCATCTTATCAAGTCTCATTTTTGGTGGAGGCGACAATTTTCTTGGTTCCAACGGGGGCTCCCCTTTCCGGACAAGGGTACCCTCACCTTCAGCAATTATTTGTTTTTTCATAACTGCCTCAACCTCCGCCTTTCCCTCCAGAACTTCAGAACGGGTAAAATTGTTCACATCGACAGAAGTTCTGAAAAAAGTACCCCTTGCTGCACAGACTGCCGAAGGCGTTTCGATTTCGAACCGCGGTTCCCGGCCTGTAGCCTTCAGAATCCTCGTAATTGTCCTACCTCTCTGAAGAGATAGTCTCTGTTCATAGGAATCACCCTTCTTTCTCATTTTGAGGAACCCGGTAAGGGTATTCGATTTTTGGAGGCACGATGTTCCATTATCAAAAACTATTTCGACAGAACTCCGATCATCGGTTTTTATCCTGCTCCCTTCTTTGACCCGGTCGTGAATAAAAACAGGTCCCCATTCTTCACTGTCTCTTCCTTGTATCCTGACACTACCCTGAACGAATGAGACCACACCGTCACACGGGATGCCACGGAGAAGCCTGACCGGAATGACGACAACCTGATGCGGATGAATGAGATCGGGATTTTTTAACCGGTTGATGCGGGCGACTTCCCTCCACTGATGCGGGTATTCAAGATACTCTTCAGCGATTTTGATAAGACAGTCCCCTTCTACAACGGTGATCTCGACAACCTCTTCAGAAAACGCACGGGAAGATACGGGGGAAAGGAATACAATTATTGTCAGAAACACAAAGATAACTTTGATCAACATTTCTTTCATACTCCCAAACTTAAACCATCAGCTACCCAAGAGACTCAGGAGAAAAACCGTTCATGGTGACGGAGAACAATAAGGGCCGCGGTAGCTTCTGTAGTCTCCATACGGGAAACAGGATTCAGGTTGATACTGATATGATGCACAACCACAGCAGAGGAGAAGGAGCAGAAGAAAGGCCACGATTTTCAGCTTCATGGTATTCTTTTTCCTTTCGATAAATTATGGTATACCATATCACAAAATACAGGGTAAAAAAAGGAACACATCGCCCGTATCGACAGGACATAGTGCTTGAGCGGATTTATTTTGCAGATATTCAGATAAAATGTATTCATAAATAATGAGGCAAAATACCTCGGAGGTCGAAGACCGGGAATGAGCGAAAGGCTATGTGCTGTCATGATAATATTATTCTTCGGTTACAAATCCAGTTTCAAAACAGAACGTGGATTCACAGATACATTTGATATCTTGACCCCAAAATGGAGATGGGGACCACTTGATCTCCCCGTAGAGCCCAGGAGCCCGATGACATCTCCTTTTGAAACTGAATCTCCACAACCAACACGCAACTGAGACAGGTGCATATACACAGTATGTATCCCTTGCCCGTGATCAAGGATGATCGTATTCCCTCCAAAGAACAGTTCCTGAGACAGAACGACCTTCCCGTTGTTTGAAGCCCTCACTTCCTCCCCCTCTAATCCTTTTATATCGATCCCCCGATGAATGCTTGTCCATGTCTTGTTCATGATTCGTTTCGTACCAAAATATGTTGCTATCGAGTTTTCGACAGGACTACGAAAGGTCCCTTTCCAGAGCCTGTCGGATACATCGAGGAAGAGAGATTTCAGCCGCTCATTCTCCTCTTTCACAACTTCAAGATCATCTGGGCTTAAGATCACCTTTTCGTCCGGCAGTGTCATGTGTATTTCAGGGAAAGCAGCTTTTCTCACTGTTATCCTGAGATTTCTTCTCTTTCCCCCGGCTAAGATTTTAACAGGGTAAGAGCCCGCTTTTGCTTCAAGGCTTATTGCCCCGATACCAATAAAACACCTCTCCCCGCAGATGCTGAAATGGATAGGGGTTTTCGCTACTGTTGCAGTTGGTACGTCAGAATGTTTTCCCCCTGTCACCAAAATGATAAAGGCGTCTCCCTGTCTAATTACTTGTGGAGAAATTCTTATTTTAGGAGATTTTGCGTCAGCATCAGCCGGGGATATAACAAAGAGAAGTGCAGCAATGACGGTTGTCATCACTAAGAAATTAGGGGTTCCTGGCTTCAACCTATCGCCTTCCCCAGGGAAAACCGCTTTCCTGTCACCTGAATTCTTAGCCCTTTGAATACTTACGTAAGGAGAAATTCTAACAACGCCTTCTGGGTATGAAGTCTGTTTTCTGCCTGATCAAACACAACACTCTGCATACCGTCTATTACCTCATCCGTTATTTCCTCACCCCGATGGGCAGGCAGGCAATGAAGCACAATTGCTCGTTCATGGGCATACGAGAGGAGTTTCCTGTTCAGTTGATATTTTCTGAAAGTCTGCTTTCTCTTCGATGATTCCTTTTCCTGTCCCATACTCACCCAGACATCAGTATACACTGCATCCGCTCCTGAGACCGCTTCTTTCGGATCCCTTCCTATGGTAATATCAGCCTGTGACGATGTCCGTACCCTCTCGATAACCCCGGCCTGAGGTTCATATCCCTTGGGACAAGCGAGGGAAAGCTTCATCCCCATGATTGATGCTGCTTCAATCATATCCCTTGGGACAAGCGAGGGAAAGCTTCATACCCATTATTGATGCTGCTTCAATCAGAGAATTTGCAACGTTATTCCCGTCTCCCACATAGGCAAGACGGATACCGTTCAGATGCCCTTTCTGCTCAATAATGGTCATTAAATCTCCAAGTGCCTGGCAGGGGTGGTGCAGATCACTGAGGCCATTAATAACAGGTATTGAAGCATGGGATGCAAATTCTGTCACAGTATCATGACTGAACGTTCTCATGACAATAGCATCCAGATACCGTGAGAGGACTTTCGCAGTGTCATAGACGGTTTCTCCCCTTCCGATCTGTATTTCCTTGGGGGTTAAATAGATACTCTTTGCACCAAGCTGATAAATACCCACTTCGAATGATACCCGCG
>JAGSYM010000046.1 GCA_018262395.1 Nitrospirota bacterium
TTCAGTGTCGGTGATCCGATGAGGCATCCCCGTGCTTTCCAGAACTCTTTCACGGCCAGGCTGATAGGACTTGCTCTGAGTTTCACGATTTTGACATCAACCCCTTCATCTTTGATGCCCTGCATAAGGGGAAGACTCATATGTTCTGTACTGTGCCACATCGTGTCATAAATGATAACAATTCTGAGATCTGCCTTCCCATTAGCCATATCAAGGTACATATTAATGATTTTGGAAGGGTCTTTTCTCCATATAATCCCGTGATCCGGAGCAATCATGTCGATTTCAAGACCCAACTTCTGAATTTCTGCGAATTTGTTTTTTATGAGGGTCCCAAACGGCATGAGGATGTTGGCATAATACTCTTTGACAGCGTCCTCTAATTCCGATGATGAAAAGCAGTTCATGAACTCATCATCGAATCGGGCTGCGGAAGCATAATGCTGTCCAAATGCATCCTGGCTTATGAGAAGTTTATCCTCCTTAATATAAGTCATCATCGAATCAGGCCAGTGAAGCATCGGGGTTTCGAGGAAAAGGAGCGTTCTTTTGCCGATATTGACTGTATCACCGGTCTTAACAATCTTCATGTCCCATTTCGATGTATCAAAAAAACGGTCAATCCCCTTCTTCCCCCGCTCAGAGATATAAATTGTCGCATCCGGTGCAAGATGCATAATTTCACCAATACTGGTAACATGGTCATTTTCGATGTGGTTGATCACGATGTTTTTGAGCTTTGATGGATCTATGAGACTCCTGATATTCCCGATGGTAACATCCGAGAAATCATGTTTCACCGTGTCAAAAAGGGTTATCTGTTCATCAAGAACGAGGTAATTATTGTATGTCGTACCGTTCGGCGTAACATAACCGTGGAAATCCCTCACCGCCCAGTCGATTGCACCAACCCAGTAAATATCAGGTTTTATCTCCACTGCTTTCATAGAACCTCCTGTTAGAATGCCATATCCGGTTTCCAGACCTGCCAAACCTTTCCGACAAGATTCGGCCCAGGCTTCAGGGTTACCTTGCCGGGCTGCCATCCGGAGGGGGTTGCTTCGCCGGTGGCTCTCACATGCTGGAATGCCTTAACCTGACGAATCAGCTCGGCTACATTACGGCCAACCGGAGGCGTAAGGACTTCCATTGCCTGAATGATACCATCCGGGTCAATGATGCATCTACCCCTTATATCGACTCCCGCGTCTTCATCGTAGATACCGTAAACACTTCCTATGCGACCTCCCGCGTCTGTCATCATCGGGAAAGGAATGCCGCCGGGAACCATTTTTGATAATTCCTCTTCCTGCCATATTTTGTGAACAAAACGACTGTCAACGCTCATCGCCAGGAGCTGAACGCCAAGAGCCTTGAGTTCTTCATGTTTGACAGCAACTGCTGACAATTCGGTCGGTCAGACAAAGGTGAAGTCCCCGGGGTAAAAACAGAGCACGACCCACTGCCCTTTGTAGTCTGAAAGCTTTATGTTCTTGAACCCTCCATCGATAAAAGCACTTGCCTCAAAATCCGGAGCTGCTTTGCCAACTTTTGCAATCATTTTAACATCCTCCATTATCGTTTTTGGTTCAGCTTTTGCTGATGCTTCTGCTTCCGCAATGATAGGACCGCGCGACGGTTTGACACATGAGTCTTTTGGTTCAGCCATCTCTGCCTCCTTTTTTTCAGTGTATAGTTTGGGTTTAAAGATTGCGTTTACATTCTGGGCAAACGCCGTAAAATTCAATATGGTTACCCATAAGCTCAAATCCCCTTTTCTTCTCATTGGGGATATGAAGACTGTAATCCATATGGATATCAATGATCTTTTTGCACCGGATACAGATGAGATGGTGATGAGGTTCGATACTCGGATCAAATCTTTTTTTTGCAGGATCGATGGTTAGCTCAAGGATTTTACCGTTCTTTCTCAGTGTCTCAAGCGTGTTATATACTGTTGCCAAAGACATGGTAGAAAACCTTTTTCTGATTTCCTTATATATGGTTTCTGCTGATGGGTGATCGCAATTGTCCTTCAGATAATCGAGTATCGCAAGCCTCTGCGGGGTCAGTTTGAATTTAGTATCTTTTTTATTTTCTCTAATCATATAATTTAGAATAATTCTAATTTAATAATTATTATTATGTCAATGGAATTTTTGTCACTAACCTAACTCACATTATTCATAAACTGGACGGCAGATATTGTATGTGAGCGGATTTTTTGCCGATAGTCCCATAAAGTATCTTGAAGATAAAGAGGCAAAAGCTTTGGAGTCGCGAATCCCGAAAGCTTTCGGGATTGGGACGAGAATGAGCGAAAAACTGTATCTGCCGGTTTAAAAATTTATGAATGATGTCAGCTAAAATCCCTATCCCGGATTATTCATGCGGCATCGTGGGTCGGGTGCATCAAGGTTCCGGTAAAAGAAATAACTGTGGGCCGGACATCCACCACTGCATGATTGAAAATAAGTGCACTGTATGGCTTTGCACACATTACCCTTGCATTGTCTGAATCTTTGCAAGATTGGATGATTCCGGATTGTTTCGAATTCATCTCTTAGAATATTGCCGAGACGAAATTCCTTGAATCCCGCAAGCAGATTACAGGGAAAGGTTGAACCATCAGGCAGCACGGCAAGCTTTGTGCATCCGGCATCACATCTTCCATAAGCAGTCCTCCCGCATTTATGGAAACCGGATGCAGCTACAAATCCGATGTCGGGGATATCTCTCACATCTGATTTGAGCGCTGAAAAATAGCTCATAAAATCAGGAAATGATAAACATCCTGCGTGGTATTCCCAGCCGATACTATCTTCATGCAGGAGGAAGTATCGTTTTACGCCGCGTTCCCCGAGATAGTGAAGGAGGGCGTGAATCTCACTTTTGTTGGTACGTGTCAAAACACTCTTGACGATAGGGGTTTTCCCTTCTTCCATGACTCTCCTGATCCCTTCAAGAACGAAACTGAAATTGTCTGACATAGTAATGGCATTATGGGTGTCTGAGAAACCATGGAGAGAAAACCCTATGTTTAAAAACCGGGTCGGTATCTTCGCCAAAGCATGAACCATTTCGGGCAGGCTGCCATTCGTACTGATATTGACGGTAATGCCGGCCCCGGCAACATATTTGATGAAATCTTTCATATAGGGAACCAGCAGCGGCTCCCCGCCAAGAATGTCCAGTTCCATGATGCCTTTACGCATGAGGGTCTCCAAAAGCCTAAAGGCCTCTCTCTCGCTCATGTCTTGTCTCATGTTTATGTCAGATATGCTCTGATTGAAACAAAAGCTGCATTTCTGGTTGCATCGCAGGGTGGGATAAAATTGTATAAAAGACGGGTGCGCCATTGTTTATTATAATAAACAATAGCATCATTGATTTGATTAACGTTCCCTAAAAGAATTAAACTGAATACATACCTTAACAGACCGACAGGAGGAGCATATGAACGCTATTGAAATCGCAATAAAAATGGAAAAGGATGCAATAGATTTCTATTCGAAGGCTGCAGAGAAAACATCGCATCCCGCAGGTAAAAAAATGTTTCAGTCAATAACAGAGGATGAAAAGAGGCATCTCAAGATGCTTTCCCAGATATTCAAAGAACTTGATATCAAGATGGACGACGTCAGCCCGATGAGAAATATGCAGACAATTTTTGAGTCCATGAAGAATTCAATGATGGAGCGGGTCATGGCGACACAGGATGAACTCGAGGCTTTCAAGATAGCCATGCAGATGGAACAGGAAGGTGTAGCGTTCTACAAACGGGTTGAAACAGAGACGAGGAAGGAAAAAGAGAAGGCCCTCTTTGAAAGGCTGATCAAAGAAGAGCAACAACATTATGATATTTTTGCAAACACATATAATTTTATGAACGACACAGGCAACTGGTTTATGTGGGAAGAGCACAGCATTGTTGATGGGGGTACACCGTGGGCGTAATTCAGTAGGTAATAGATAGTAGGTAGGAAACAGGAAACAGAAATTATTGCATTCTTATGATAATGGTAAAATAAATTATGTATAGTTAGTTTCCCCGACTCCTCTTGGGGTATAAAGAGGAGAATTTCAACACTTTATGCGTAAGGAGGAAAGAGTATGCCAAAGCCGGTAGTGAATGAGGATGCATGTGAAGGGTGCGGCACATGCGAAGAGATGTGTCCTGAGGTATTCAAAGTCGAAGACGACGGGAAGGCTCATGTCATAGGCCCCGATAAATGCAATACCTGCAACTGTCAGGAGGCCGCTGATACCTGCCCTGTTCAAGCCATAACGATCGAATAATACCCAACTCTAAAAAGAAAGGCTGGGATAAACCAGCCTTTCTTTTTGTTTCTTACACTCGTTCTGATCACAGAAGCATGTAAACCAATGAATGTGCAAACATTGTTCAAAAAATTCCTTAACTCGATGATTTGATAAAAATATCTTTCTTCGCTCTCTGTACAATAATATTTAACCAACCATCAGTAAAAGGTACACTATGGTATCGAAAACTAATTTTTCTCACAACATCTGCACTTTTCACATGCATTTTCAGGTTAGCAGGAACTCTTGCATTTGCAGGTTGTTGAAACCCTTTTTGAAACCTTTTTAATTGTCATATAAGACACCCCCTTTCGTAGAGCAATCCGGGCTTCATGTCCGGATATTTCAATCATCTGCACCAAGTATATCATAAGAATAACATTTGTAAAAATCTTTACCGAGTTCATTGCCAAGAAGCAGTGCCCTGTATCTGCAGCCACCCCTGCATTCACTCAGGTAATCACAATCGCAGACTAACGCATCTATTTTGACAGGCTTTATTTTCTGCCAGCTTTCTCTGAGACTGTCCTCTATGCTGCCAACAGCCCTATCCGCATAAAACGTGCACTTTGCAATTTTACCGTCTGCCATAACTGCCATAAGGTGAGTTCCACATGCAAATCCGGAAGCGCCTGCATGGAGTCCTTCACCAAACCCGTATCTGAGATATTTTCCTCCGGCCGCAGGACTTATCTGAAATTCAGGATGTTCTTTGAGGCGGCCGGTAATGCACGGGACATCGACTGTCCAATCCTTAATTCCCAGACCCCTGAAAAGTTTCTCCATACCGTCAAAATCTTCGAGATTTTTTCGGAGGACCATGGTGGAGACCGAAACAGGGAACCCTGCCTCAAGTGCTCTTCTGACAGCTTCCATGGCTGATCTGAATGTCCCCTTGCCTCTCAGTGAATCATGCGCAGATTCAAGTCCGTCGATGCTGATCTGAATTTCGTGGACATTCAACGCTGACAGAATTCTTTTGCTGAGTAAGAGGCCGTTTGTTATTAGTATTTTTCTTATAAAGAATTCAGGGAGTATCTCATTGATTATTTCAAATTGGCTGTGCATGAGCGGCTCGCCGCCGCTGATGAGCACCCGCAGTCCCTGCATTGCTTGAAACTCGCGCAATACATCCCTTATCTGCGCTACCGAAAGCTCATCTTTAGTTCCCCTCATCACCTCGTCCCTGTTTCTATCTCCTATATAGCAATGCCTGCATTTCAGATTGCAGTTGTCCGTAATCTGCAATTCGAGATACCTGAGTGAAGGTTCAGGGGATTTTATGATCTGTGGACGCATTAAAGAGACCTTCTTCTCCGACAAAATGCCTTCCTTAATGCAATACTCCACAAATTCCCTGTCATATCCTTCGCAGCCCTCACCGGATGCGCACTGCCGGAGAAATTGAAAGGAAGCATCATCGAGTTCGTACAGTTCGTCTGTGCTCATGTTATAAACAGCGGGGTGTTCCAGCAATTTTAATACCGCTTCGCGTGCAAGGAAATAGTCCATGAATATATTCTATACAAATGGAGTTGGCGGTGCCATGAGCCGGTGTGATTCCGTTTATGATATAGTAGTAAAATTGCCCTATGAGCATTGCAAAGCTATGAAAAACCGGATATGCAATAGATTGATTGAGACCATGAATGACGGGTTAGGAGTCCTGGACGAACATGGTTTCATTACCTTTGCCAATGAGAAACTTTGCCAGATGTTAGGGGGCACACGGAATGATATCATCGGGCATCATGCAACGGATTTTATTGATGACAATGATCGGCAGACATTTCAGAAAAGATTTGAGGAACACAGGAAGGCAATTCCTGCTCCATTTGAACTGACCTGCAGAAGAACAGACGGTCAAAAAATATTCACCATTGTTTCTCCCGGATCGATTCTTGATGAGCAGGGGAAATTCAATGGCAGATTCGCGGTGATAACCGACATTACGGAACGCAAGAGGACAGAGGATGCGCTGAAAGAAAGTGAGCAGAGATTCAGGGCCATTTTTGATCATGCATTTGATGGGATTTTATTGGCAGAGCCGGAGGAGAAGAAGTTCGTTACCGGAAATCGGGCGATCTGCGAAATGCTGGGATGCAGCCTAAAAGAATTGGAGACAATGAAAGTTTATGATATCCATCCGCAGGATCACCTTGCAGAGGCGCTTGATCAGTTTGAACGAATGGATAGCGGTGAGGTGACTATTGCGCATGATGTCCCTTTGAAAAACAAAAATGGCAGTGTTTTTTATGCAGATATCAGTTGTTCACACCTTTCAATCAGTGGTCAAAGATATCTCATGGGCATATTCAGGGATACAACCAGGCGTAAGTTCAGTGAAGAACAGAGAAACCAGTGGAATGAGCAACTGGAAAGTATTGTCCTGGAACGAACCAGGCAGCTCGAGGCTGTCGTTGCAGAACTGGAAAGTGAGATTATCGAGCGCAGGCAGGCAGAAAATTCCCTCAGGCAAAAACAATCTGTTACGCAAGAATTTTATGATGGAATCGTTGAGTCTCTTACCAACCTTCAAACGTCTTTGAGAAATATTATCTATGAGCCAGATGAAGATGTTATGTTCAAGCTGGGTGATATGCATGTGATAATTGAGGAGATTCTTAAGAAGATCCGTAAGGGCCACGTAACATCGCTGTAATAATGGTAAGACTTTGAATCAGTATTTGCGGGGAATTCTGTGCAAAAATTTCTGCGCGTATTTCAAGCCATCAAAAAAAGAAGATCTCGCATGCGAAGGGTTTGTTGTTATTGGGAGATTACTCAGTAAAGGGAAAAACATTGCCTTTGATAGGCCTGCCAAGGCCTGTGATTACAGGATGCAGGGGATACTCACGCAGACCATATGCGTGGTTTGTCCTTTTTATGCGAATGACTGTGATTTCATTCTGGCCGCACGGTCTCCTGCCTTCAATGGAAAGGAGCAGGAAACACCTCCCCCCTGCGGAGGGTTTATTTTTCTGTCCCATCTTCTTGAAAGCAATATCATAAAGATTGACGATATTCGTAATATCATCTAAACTTTAATTCATAATAACTGATTAGCAGGTTGCTTTTTTGTCATCCCGAACTTGTTTCGGGATCTCTAACCTGTTGATTTTATGAGATGCTGAAACAAGTTCAGCATGACA
>JAGSYM010000316.1 GCA_018262395.1 Nitrospirota bacterium
TACGCTTTTCAGCAAAGTCGAAGCAATGAGGATATCTATCTCCTTCTCGGTGAAAGAGTGGAAAAGAAAGGTATGTGCAAGAAAGGAGCGGATATCCATTATGCTTCATTATAGCGAAATCCATTCCAATGATCGATGTGTTAGATTGTCATTCCAGCTTGCCGGGAATCCTTCTATAAGCGAGGAAAGATTCTGGACCCTCCAAAAGGACGGCGGGCAAGCAAGCCAGAATTACAGACTATAGATCTGAATCAACTTTAATATCTTTAGAAATTTAAAGCATGATATTATTTTGATCTTTCAAGGACAACGTGTTCGTCCGCAAGGGCGATAACTTTATTAATACTTTCTTCATGGGGGGAGTTACAATACTGTTAGATCAGTACCACAGCGCCAGGGTGAATATATTTATGAACACCATAAACTTTGATGAGATCAAAGCTCTCAAAAAGGCTTTCTCGTCTGTGAAAGACCGGCAGAAGAAGAGCAGGCCGCGCGATTTTGATCAGAAGATAGCACGACTTAAGGCTGTACGGGAAGCTTCTGTCGGAAACGAGGATTTGCTGAAAGAAGCGATCACGAACATGGGCAAGAACGGCATAAGAGTCTTTCAGGCGGAAAGCGCAGATGATGCTCTCAGAGTGATTTCCCAGGAAATAGGGAATGAAAAGCTTATCGTTAAATCAAAATCCAATGTCACGAAAGAAATTGGGCTTTCCACTGCATTGAAATCACAGGGGGTCGAGGTTATAGAAACAGATATCGGGGACAGGATTCTCCAACTCCTAAAAAGCAAACCCTCTCATCCAACAGGACCTGTCGCACATTTGTCTGCGAAAACTATTGCGGAGGGCCTTTCAAAAGTCTATCAAAGAACGATAAGTGACGAACCGGAGGAGATAGTAGCGGTTGTCAGGGAAGAGCTACGAGGTTATCTTAATAAGGCGTCAGTAGGAATTACCGGAGCGAATGCAATTACCGCAGAGGAAGGCTCTGTTGTAGTCGCACATAATGAAGGCAACATATTCGAGGTCATACGGAGACAAAAACATATCGTTATGACGGCAATTGACAAAGTTTACCCGACCGTTGAAGATGCTCTCAATATGCTGAAAGTCATCTGTTTCAATGCTACCGGATCGCTTATCCCATCCTTTGTTGAAATCATCAGCGGTGTAAGCAAAACCGCGGACGTCGAAAAGAAATTCTTCAGGGGGGTACATGCTCCGGGAGATATTATCCTCATCCTTCTTGATAATCGGAGGAGAGAAATGCTCGAAAAAGGGTTCAGAGAATTGCTCTCCTGTATCGATTGCGGGAACTGTCTGCTGCACTGCCCGATGTACAATACCATCGGCACGGAGTTTGCCGAGGAGAAATATCTTGGGGGGAAGGGTCTTGCATACAAAAGCCTCGCAGATAACGAGGTGAACAAAAAACTTGAATTCTGTCTGACGTGCGGGAGATGCCGGAAGAACTGCCCGTTGTCAATAGATGTGCCCGCAATCATCAGAAACATACGGAGTGACAGCATACCGCAGGAAATTTTCTATTTCCTCAAATCACATCTTCTCTGGCTCTATTACAACGTAAAACTTCGGCTGAGTTAACGATAGTCCAAAAGGCGTCCTTCCTTGACAAATAATCCTTATTTCTTTAATGTAGAAAAGCTAAAGGTAACCGTTGGCCGACGAGCCATGCCAAAGATTTACTCTGGTATAACTGACCTGGACAACCTCATAGACTCCCTCTATGTCGGAGACAATGTTGTTTGGGAAGTTGAGGCCGGCACTGCTCCGGAAATTTTCATGCTGAATTTCCTCCGCCAATCACTTTCCGAATACCGGAATGTCATATATGTCAGTTTCAATCAATCGCCGCATACTATCCTGCAAAAAATAGGAGAGACCACGCCGAAAGACAACTTTATCCTGCTTGACTGCTTCACATCTGGGAAGGGCAAGAATGACCGGGCTTTTACGAAGTTCTACGAGAACGGCGGGGACTCCTGTGTCACGATGGTTGAGGATCCCCGAAACATAGATCAGTTCACTACCCTACTTGCCTCACTTGAGGACAATTTCCAGTCCGGAGGAAGGTATATATTCGACAGCCTCACCGGGATGCAGGATCTCTGGGGAGATGAGAACAGGACGTACAAGTTTTTTACGTACATTTGTCCCCTCCTTTACGATCTCGGGACCGTCGCTTACTGGATACTTGAAAAAGATGCTCACAGCCAGAAGTTCAAAGCTAATCTGAGACACATTACCCAGGTTGTTCTGGAATTATTCAAGAGAAAAGACAAGCTTTGGATCAAAGCCCTGAAACTCGAGGGAAGACCGAACAGAGAAGCCTTTAAGCCTCATGCGTATGAGATTGATGCAGAAACTGTCGTGATTACCTCGGTAAAAAAGGAGGCTTTGCTGGATGTCGGCAAGAGGATCAAAGAGTTGCGCACGAGAACAGGAATGAGCCAGAAGGAACTTGCCGACAAGGTCGGACTAACCCCAAGTTTCATTTCTCAACTGGAAAACAACCAGATTGCTCCTTCACTCGGTTCATTCATACAGATATGCGATGCCCTTGGCGTCAGCCTCTCTGATACGCTGGAGAAAAAAACAGG
>JAGSYM010000317.1 GCA_018262395.1 Nitrospirota bacterium
AAATAACGAAACACATAAACACCTCCAATTGAATAAGGCAGGATCAGAAATGACCCCGCTTTTTTTTACATTTCAAATGCAAATATACAACCGATCTCATTCAGTTCAGCCAAGCAATTGTAGGTGACATTTCATGCCTGCATTTTCAAATGATCTCTGCATAACTCTCCGTTTCCGTCATATACTATTTATATCCCCAAAGACCCATCATAAAGGGAGGTATGTGTATGAATGCAAAAGAAGCGGTATCTTTATTCAGACATTACCAGCAGTCAAAACATAGAAAAAGGACTGCCGAGAGCTACAGGTGTTTATTACAGCACTTCGAGTCACTCTATGCCGATCGTCATCTCGATTCCATTAAGCCTGATGAAATCTACCATTTCCTGGAGCAGATGACAGGGGGTTCTGCCAGATCCACCAGAAGGTTGCGCTATGCCCAACTGAAAGCCTTTTTCAACTTTATCATAGAAAAATGTAACCCTGATCTGAAGAACCCCTGTAATGCACCTCTGCTCTCAAAAACATTCAGGATGCCCCGGGCAGTACCAAAGACAATTCTTGAAAAGGAGATTGTTGATGAGATGATCTACGACACAAAGAACCAGAGGAACAGACTGATGCTCGAACTCCTGGCCCGTTGTGGATTAAGGATCGGTGAACTGCTCAATATAAGAGCATCAGACATCTCAGAAAGAAAGCTTACGATTAAAGGTCCAAAATCAGGGAATGAGTCGGAGATAGCCTTCATGCCGGAACAGGTAGCAAGGCGGCTCAGCGAATACATCACACAGAACAGCCTTTCTTTTGATACGCGGGTATTCCCCATCTGCTACTCTACAGCAAGAACTTTCATAAAGAAGCTCGGCGTAAGGCTGAATGTGAATATCTCTCCCCATGATCTCCGGAGATACTCTGCAACATATGCGAGCCGGAACGGAGTACCCTTAGAAATCGTGTCAAAGATTATACTGCGCCATCAGGATATAAAAACAACACAGGTCTATCTGGGCAAGGTCAGTGATCAGGAAGCAATACGCTGGATAGATATTCTCCACGGGAAGTAGGCTACGGGCTGTATTGATTACCGGTTGAAACATGTCGGTCTTTGGGGACTGTTTTTTCTTAGGAAACAGATATTATGACCGCCAGAAGTTATCGTTTTGTTTGTTGTTGACTGAACTGTTGTTTTTGTCAATCTGTAAAGATATACAACCTTTCAACCCGTAATCGAGAATCCCATAAACGTATGTTTAGATATCTTGTAAATCTTATGAACTCTGCTATAATTAGGTTTAAGAAGGCTGAATTACTTTGTGTGCGTTTAGCCCATTAGCCTTTAAGGAAGCACAATTGAAATGGTTCATTTGAATTTCCGTCCCAACCACTCCTTATCATCTGAATGACTGGACGTATCTTACATATGAGCAAAAAACCCACCTATGAGGACCTGGAACAAAGGGTCAAGCTATTAGAAGAAGCCGTTAAGGAAGCCAAGCAGCTTGAAAATATGATACATGAAAGCAAGGAGAAATTCAGGGCCCTTGCCGATTCGACGCCCATAGCGGTGATGCTATACCAGGATGACCGTTGGACCTCCGTCAACAGGGCCGCCGAAACCATTACCGGCTATTCCGTAAGGGAACTTCTCAAGATGAATTTTTGGGACATCGTTCATCCCGACCACAAGGCACTCATCCAAGAGCGCGGCCGGAAGCGTCAACGTGGGGAAGAAACGACAAATCGTTACGAATTTAAGATTATCACGAAGGACGGCAAGGAAAAGTGGGTGGACTTGGCGGGAACATCCACGATAATCGGGGGCCGACCTGCCGGTCTGATCTCTGCAGTCGACATCACCGAGCGAAAACGGGCAGAGGAAGCATTAAGCTCATCCGAAACCGAATTGCGCGCTTTAATTAACGCCATGACTGATGTGATATTTGTGAGCAACTCAGAAGGGCGTTACCTGAAAATCCCCGAAACGAATCCGTCTCTCTTGTACAAACCGGCAAATGGATTATTGGGAAAGACACTCCACGAGGTTTTTCCAAAAGATCAAGCCGATTTTTTTCTCAGCCATATCAGGCAAGCTCTTAACACTCAAAAGTCGGTCAATTTTGAATACAGTCTACCTATTGGAAATATGGAGATCTGGTTTAACGCCACGATTTCTCCGATGTCCGATGATATGACCTTGATGGTTGCCCGAGATATCACTGAACATAAGCAAGCAGAGGAAGAACGGGAAAGGCTTATTGTTGAACTTCAAGAGGCACTTTCGAAAATTAGGGTCTTAGACGGATTGCTTCCTACTTGCTCTTTCTGTAAAAAAATACGCAACGATAAAGGAGAATGGGAACAGATTGAAACATACATACGAGACCATTCGGAAGCAGAATTCTCCCATAGTATCTGTCCGGAATGTATGGAGAAACGGTATCCAGGGTATTCTAAAGAAAAGTGAAGGAGCGTTGCTAATTATTTAAAGTATAATACTCTATTTTTTCCCGTAATCCACGATTCTTCATGATATGCACAATGCAAGAATCGTAGGTGACATCAACGGTCACTATGTACTTCCTGAAAGAGAGTTTTTAGAGCCTAATCCCAATCTTCAACAT
>JAGSYM010000318.1 GCA_018262395.1 Nitrospirota bacterium
CATGGTCCCGCATCCGAGACCGAGGATCATGGGGAGGATGGCTTTTCCGTTCAGGCCAAGGAACCTGAATGCCTTGTCCGAAACCACAGCAAGCCTTGGCAGATAGCCGCTATCTTCCAGAAAGCCGAATGCCAGGAAAAAAGTTGTTGTTATGGGAAGGATAATCCCTAAGGCATATGTCAGTGCCATGGTAAATATTCCGTATGGACCAATGAGCATGTCCTGGAAGAAAGAGACGTGGATAAGGGATTTTACCGTCTTGTCGATCACGGGAGTGAGGTATGTGCTGAATATGACTTCTTCGAAAAAATTAACAAGAAATCCTGCCCCGAAATTTCCGACAAATTCATAAAAGATGAAGATCACAAGGAATAAAACCGGTATGCCCAGAACCGGATGAGTTGTCCATTTATTCAGACCCTGAAATACAATACCACTCTGAACCGTTCTGTTCTTCTGTACTTTCCTGACGATATGCTCTGCAAGATTTATCCTGCTTTTGCTTATGAGATATGGTATCGGCTCTTTCAGTTTTGATTGAGCCTCATCCCGTAAATCCTCGATCTTCTGGAGGTCTTCGGTACGGATATTGGTTATCAGCCATTCCTTCAGGCTTTCATCACCGGAGAGAATCATCAATGATAGGGAACGTTTTGATATATTTGCCTCGGGGAGCAGGGCTGATATTGTTTTGCAATATTCCTCTATGGTCGGATGATAGTGTGCATCCAACGAAGGGCGACGCGGATTCAAGAGGGCATTTTTCAGAAGCTGAATCCCCTTTCTTTGGGGGGCAACAGTGCCAATAACTTCAATATGTAAAAGTTCACTCAGCCTCTCGTACTGTATCTCTATGCCTCTTGTCTTAGCCTCATCCTCCATATTGAGGTCCAGTACACAGGATAAATCCATTTCTGCAATTTGCGTCAACAGCATGAGAGCCCTCTTGAGATTCTTCGCATCTGCAACGAGCACAACAGCTTCGGGCTTTTCCTTCAACAGGATATCCCGCGTTACTTTTTCATCCTCGCTCATGGGGGTTAAATTATTGACACCGGGAGAGTCGATAATCAGGACTTTTTTGTTGCCGATTGAAGCATTCCCGTAGGAGACTTCCACTGTTGTCCCCGGATAATTTGAGACCGTGACATATTTCCCGGTCAGGAGACCAAAGATGACGCTCTTACCGACGTTCGGATTGCCGATCAGGATCATTTTTTCATGCGCATGGTCTCTGCTGCGGTGCCTGTGACGGTGTCTTTTTTGTAAGTCTGTTATTTCTTTTTCTTTTGACATGTTTTGCAGTAACCTCGTATTTCCAGCGTATGGTTTGCACCCAGAAAGCCGTGCTTTTTACATACCTTTTCCTGTATTTTTTCGAGCGGTTCGGAATAAAACTCTATGATACTTCCGCAGCGGATACACAGCATATGATCATGATGTTTGTGGCCGAAGGAGCTTTCGTATATCGTGCCGCGATCTGTCTTCCTGACACGCTCGATAAGGCCGCACTCGCACAGCAGATTCAGTGTCCTGTAGACCGATGCCCGAGATGCCTTCAGCCCGGTTTTCCGAATCTGATGATAGAGGGATTCCGGGTCAAAATGTCCCTTGAAGGACAATGACTTCTGGAGAATGACGGTCCGCTCTTTGGTGAACCGTTGTCCCCTCTCCTTCAGAAAGGTGATGAATAGCTTCTTTTCCATAATTGAGAATGAGTCTCAATAACAAGTATACTGCACGTATGCATGGTGAGTCAAGGATGCGACAGCTGGATTCTGCACAGACACTCCCTGAATAGTGCATACGCAGAGCAGTCTGCATGTCCTGTGAAGTCCCTGTCATGATTGTTTCCGATGGTTTTACTTTTTTAAATGATTTGTGCTACCGTTATACTTTGTCGGATGCATGCTCTTTCCCACAGTCTGAACAACACTGCATCGGAGGATGATTATGACAAACAAAATCGTACTGGCATACTCCGGAGGACTCGACACCTCTGTAGCGATACACTGGTTAAAAAATACCTATAAGGCCCGGATTATTGCCTTCTGTGCAGATCTCGGACAGGGAGAAGATCTGAATGCCGTTAAAGTAAAGGCGATCAAAACAGGCGCATCAAAAGTGTATGTAGAAGATTTGAGAGAGGAGTTTGTCAAAGACTACATATTCCCGATGCTCAGGGCTAATGCAGTGTACGAGGGTTCGTATCTTCTTGGAACATCGATAGCACGGCCCCTGATTGCTAAAAAGCAGGTAGAGATCGCGGTAAGGGAAAACGCGCAATCTGTTGCACATGGCGCTACGGGCAAGGGAAATGACCAGGTCAGGTTTGAACTCACTTATTATGCGCTCAAACCGGATATACGGGTGATTGCTCCGTGGAGGGAATGGCCATTTGATTCAAGACAATCGTTGATCGAATATGCCGGTAAGCACAAGATCCCTGTTACGGCAACAAAGGAAAAATCATACAGCATCGACCAGAACCTCTTCCACATAAGCTATGAAGGCGGTATTCTTGAAGATCCATGGCAGGAGCCGCCATCCGATATGTATACCATGACAGTACCGCCGGAGAAGGCTCCTGATAAGCCTGAATATGTTACGATTGCCTATGAG
>JAGSYM010000319.1 GCA_018262395.1 Nitrospirota bacterium
TCCTGTGAAAACGATCAGGCAATAGCTTTAATGAAAGCAATTGTTGAAGAGTATTGTGGCGACATGATCCTTCTACAACACTAAATTGACTCCCGAAAATTTTAACTGATACATTATAAGCATGCGCAGATCAGCAAACATCGTGATAATTTAAACGCTTATGATATTGACAAAAGTACGTTTTCCTATTATAACAAGGACAGTGCCTGGGTGGCGGAATAGGTAGACGCAAGGGACTTAAAATCCCTCGCTCCTTGCGAGTGTACGAGTTCGATTCTCGTCCCAGGCATTAATTATTTCAAGTACTTCCCGATTCCTTCTCATACACGATTTCTTGCCAAAAAGTGGAATTGTGCCTATTTTGTGCCCGTGAGGGAATGTCCTGCTCAATAATTACCGATTTATACTATGTGTTTGCTCGAACGCCGCAATTACTTCCCGCAAGGCATCATCCAGCTTTGCCAGAGCAAAGTCAGCTATGTCCTTGGGAACTCCTCCATAAAAGGCCTCGGCAATGCCTCCCGCTATACAGGCTATGGTGTCGCTGTCACCACCAATGGAGATTGCCTTTCGTATTGTATCTTCATAGCCCTCAGATTCGAGAAAGGCAGTGATAGCCTGCGGAACCGATCCTTCACAGGTCATATCAAAGTCGTAGTGTGTTCTGATACTGTCGATTGGTTCATTTAGGTTATAGTGAAACGTCTCCCGAATATAGGTCTTGATCTCTTCTTTCGAAGCACCTTTCCCGGCAAGAAAGATTGCTGAGCCAACAGCCTGTGCCCCTTTAATTCCCTCAGGATGATTATGGGTGACCTCGGCGCTCCTCTTTGCCTCCCTGAGGACCTCCTCAAGGGTATCAAAGGCGAACCCTACCGGGCTTACCCGCATGGCAGATCCATTACCGTTACTGTTGTAGGGAGTGGTCCTTTCAGAGGCAGCCCAGCGACGAAACCCTGGTCCATAACCCCGCTCAGGATAGCGCCGGTAATATTCTTTCAGCTTCCCGGAGTAGCCTGAGCCCGAGAGGATCGCATCCGCTATTGCCACAGTCAGTACCGTATCATCTGTAAACGTGCTGCTGGGGTTGAAGAGCGAAAAATCCGTAATCTTAATATTGTGGCGCTCATACACAGAGCCAATAATGTCACCAGCTATGGCCCCGATCATTCAGTTACCTCTTCCTTCTGCATAATCTTTTCTCCTTGTCTCATGAATCCAAATTGTCCTCTTGTCCTTAAAGGTCATGAACTGGTTGTAACGGACTATTTAACTGCAAGTATTGTTTTAATCCGACCCAACAATTCCTTAAAACAAAAGGGAGCCGGCATAAAAACATCTGCACCTCTACTCATAACATCGGATTGGATGCTTTCATCTCCAGACAGAACTGTGACACCAATGCCTGGGTATTCATTTTTGATTGCTGTCACAAAGGATGGGATCTGGTTGGGTGCCAGGCCAAAACTGGTCAGAAGAACCATATCCGACCCTTTCTTCGACAACGCGGGAAGGATTTTCTCGAAGGAGTCTATGAGCTCAACCTTGAGTTCATTGATCAAGAGAAATTCGCAGAGAACCTCTGCAATATGCCTATCAGCAGCCGCAACGAGAACCTTTGCCTTTCTATATTGGTCAAGATAAATAACCTTCATCGCTTTTTGTAATATAACACGTTTTTGCCGGGAAACAGAAACGCTGTTCTAACAGATAATTATTGACTGATCAACGATCGCTGGTAGCATTCGCCGGAGGCAGGATTGTGGGAGAGTTACTTGCTGTTATCCTCAGTTTTGATCAAATAGTTAATTATACTTGCTTTCAATTCGTAATCGCGAAATTACGAGAAACAAAAAAGGGCAGAGCCGTCAGACTCTACCCTTTGCACTCTTAATTGCACTTTCTGCTCCACCGCTCCCCAACACCCAAGTACCGGGGCAAAGAACCGTGACCCATATTCGCCCTCCGCATGAAAAGCATCGAGTGGGTCTCACCATGGGTAGTCCGATACGGTAAAGCTCCTTTACATCAACGGCAGAGTATAGTATCAATTAAGAGTGTTTCGGGGTGACATTCCAAAAAAACTCTTCTCGTGCTGGGAAGCGTAATGGATGCCTCCTCTCCTCTATGTCAGGCTATTCTACAATAATAGAGTCTTTATACAGGAGGATAAGCTAAAAAGATAGAGATGAAAGATAAGATAGAGAGAAAAATTTCAAAGATATCAAAAGACCTTATCATGCAGTCCCTGTTCAGGGGAGTATCGGCCAAAAGGCCGGAACCGGGCCTCATCCATCACTCAGGCCGGGGAAGCCAGTACTGCTCCCATGAATATGGAAAAATCCTTAATCAGTTCGGCATGAAGACGTCAATGAGCAGAAAGGGCAATCATTCAAAAAACACGAGGTGAAGTTATGGCAGAGCCAGAACAAATCGTTCCAGAAAAAAAAGCAGACGGGAAAAAGGCATTGGATTTTGTTAATATCGTAAAAGCTTTAAGGGTTTTGGGAACAAAAGAAGAATTCCCTTATGGCAGAATCACCAAGCTGTTAGGGATGGCTCAAAGACATGGTGATTGTTTTTGCGAAAGCTGCCAGGAAGAAAGGAAAAAGGAAA
>JAGSYM010000320.1 GCA_018262395.1 Nitrospirota bacterium
AGCCCCATCTGCAATGTATGAGTACGGGAAAATGGAAACATCTTGTCCTATCGTGGCTTTGTCAGATATGAACGCATCCCTGCTTACCCCACGAGGTTTGAATGGTTTTACATAGAAATGTTCAAGCAGCTTTGCAAAAGCAAGATAAGGATTTGCTGCTTTCAATTGTGGAAGAGGTAAATCATGCAGAGGCTCCTGAACGATGATGCATGAAGCCCTGCAATGAGGGAGGTCTTTTATATGGCGTTTCCCTGATAAAAAGGTAATATCTCCCTCTTGGGCCTCTTTGATACCCGCCACCCCCCTGATATCAAGGTCGGGTTCACCAAAAATCTCACCATGAACCAGAGATGCAATTTCTGAGAGTTTCACTACTTCGCGGATTTTGCCTTTGATTCATCGTACTTTTTCAGGATGGTATCCGTGATGTCGATGCCTTTATTCGAGTATAAAATCATTCCTTTTTCCAAAATGAGGGCATACCCTTCTGCCTCGCCTGTCTTCTCAACCAGGTCCTTGACATCTTTCAGAATCGTCTCAGTGAGTTCGGCTTCTTTTTTCTTAATTTCTGCCTGCGAGTCCTGTACAAGCCGCTGGTATTCCCTGACAGACTTTTCCAGTTCTTCTTCTTTATTCTTTCTTGCATCAGCAGATAAAACAGAGGCCTG
Organism: Nitrospirota bacterium; assembly: GCA_018262395.1. Next base: position 669 of record JAGSYM010000320.1, read on the forward strand.
TTTTTCAATATCAGCCTTCAATTTCTCGATCGCTTTCCCTTTTTCATCGATGGTCAATTGTTTTGATTTAATCAATCCTTCAAGATCAGACTTGGCCTTCTTCCCTGTTTCAGATTCATTCAACACTTTTTGAACATCAATAGATCCAAACTTTACGGTATCTGCAGCATGTGATGCAGCAGGCATGACCAGAAGAGCGACGAACAGCAAACAGCAAGCCAACATCTTTGCAAAACATAGTTTTTTCATATATCCTCCTCTAAAGGTATTTTTTAAAAGAATGTACCGAATGCGAATTCAAACCTGCTGGATTTCTCTCCAGGCTCTCTTTCGAGATTGTAGCCCCATTCAAGCCTGATGGGCCCAACGGGTGAAATCCATCTCACTCCGGCTCCTGTAGTATATCGCAGCTCCGGGAAATTTTTAAATGATTCATACGAATTCCCCGCATCGAAAAATACAACCCCTTTTAATCTGATTTCACTGAGAAGCGGGAATATATATTCAACATTGAAGATAAGTTCCTCGGTTCCCCCTATCGGGTCGTCTGTGCCTTCATCCATTGGGCCTGCCTCACCATACCCTAACCCCCTTACCGAGTAAATACCGCCGACATAGAATCTCTCGTATAACGGAAGTTCCTTACCGCCAATGCCTGTTGCATAGCCAAACCTGCCTCTCAGCATCACCGACGTACTCCCGATGGGAAAGTACCATGCAGAATCCATTTCACCCTTAAAAAATTTATTGGTCCCTCCTAATCCGGCAAAGGTTGTATATATGGAATTTCTCGACCCTCTTCTCGGGTCGAGATAATTGTCTCGAGAATCTCTTACCAGGGAGGGGGTGATACTGCTTGTTGTGCTTTTGCCTTCCTGATCTTTTATTATGGTGGACGCATCTTCAGACACATTGGATATGTCTGCATCCTCAAAATTGTATAAAATGTCCGTCCACCAGTATTCAGAAAACCTCTTGCCGAAAGAGATGCTGAATCCTGTTGCATCTTTGTCATAATCGATGTATTCTCTTGTAATTTTGTAAACGTTTGCCGAAAAAGATATGGGCTTGTCCATAAACCAGGGGTCTTTAAACGAAATATCGTACAGTGTTGTTCTTCCGCCCAGTTCCGCCCGTATTTTCATAAATTGTCCCTTGCCGAAGAGATTTCCCTGTGTCAACTCTATCATCGCAATAAACTGTTCTACGGAACTGTACCCACCGCCAACGCTGAAAAAACCTGTCGGTCTTTCCTTCACCTTAACGCCGAGTTCAACCAGTTTTTCCTGAGGCTGAGGTTTGGGGTCTAACTCCACTGATTCGAAGAAATTCAGATTATTGATCCTCTCGTAGCTTCTTTTTATCAGCGCACTGTTAAAAATATCTCCCTCGTCCAGCCTGATTTCTCTCCGAATAACTTTATCCCTTGTTTTTGTATTTCCCGAAATCTCTATGCGCCCGATTCTGTACCTGTCTCCTTCACTGATATTCAGGACAAGTTTTACCTCTTTTTTGCTTTCATCGGGTATTACGTCAGGGTTGACCGTGATCAAAGCATACCCGGCCTCCGAATACAGTTCAGAGATCGAAAAGATGTCCTTGCGCAACTTCTCCTTGCTGAAAGGTTTATCGGGGAGCATAGTTATCCTTTTTCTCACTGCATCATCCGGAAATACTTTGTTGCCGGTCAATTCGATCGATGATATTTTGTACTGGTCACCTTCTGCAACTGTAATCGTTATGAACATCCCTTTCTGATCGCCGGTGAGCTGAATCTGCGGTTCGCCAAGTGCGACTTTTATATATCCATTATTGAAATAAAGATCTTTAATCTTTTCGATATCGACATTCATCTGGTCTTTCTTGTAATACCCTGAAGACGTGATGAATGAGAATATACTCCATTCTTTGGTATCCATAACACCTTTAATCTTTTTTGCCGGG
>JAGSYM010000321.1 GCA_018262395.1 Nitrospirota bacterium
TGTATTTAGACATTTTTCCACCCTCTCAATATCTTCAGGAGTATCTACCCCATACGTTTCAAAGAATGTCTCCCTGATTTTAATCTTCATCCCGTTTTCGAGTGCTCGCAACTGCTCGAGTTTCTCAACTCGCTCAAGGCCTGTCTGTTCCATCCCTGCGAGAGTGAGAAGGATATCACGCCGGTAACTGTAGATGCCGATATGCTTGTAGTAGACCGGCGCACTAAGCTCAGAGTGAGGAGCGCGAAAAGGGATCTGTGCCCTTGAAAAATAAAGAGCAAAACCCTGGTTATCGAAAACAATCTTCACGACATTCGGGTCGGTAATTTCCTGTAGGGCGTCAATTTTTTTTATCAATGTACCGATGGAGGCTCTTTTATCTTCAAGAAGAGAGATAACGTCATCGATCATCTCTGAACGGATGAGCGGTTCATCCCCCTGCACATTGACAATTATATCACAGTCGGTTGAACGGGCAACTTCTGCTATCCTGTCAGTTCCTGACTGATGATTTCTGTCGGTCATTGCAGCCTTGCCGCCGAATGATAGTACCTTCTCAAATATCGTTTCGCTGTCTGTTGCAACAATAACATCATCGGCAAGACGGGACCGTTTCGAATTTTCATATACGTGCTGGATGACCGGCGTACCTCTGAGAGGGTATAAGGGTTTTCCCGGAAAACGGGTTGAATCATATCGGGCAGGGATAATGACTATTGCAGCCATACGGTGTTTGTTTTAATTATATACGCTTTCCGTAACCTTGACAACAGGTTTTCTTACACAGTATAGTTTCTTTATCTGTTTATGATGCTATAGCTTTTCCATGCTGTCTTTTTGGTTCCCGGCAAAAAATATTTTCAGAAAGGTATTACGATGGATTTTGCTCACATTGCACGGCAGATCATTATATCGGCATTTCCTGTCCTCATAGCTATTGTCTTCCACGAACTCTCGCACGGTTTTGTGGCGAACAGACTGGGAGACCCAACGGCAAAAATGATGGGCCGGCTGACGTTGAACCCTATTGCACATATTGATCCTTTCGGAACGATATTGATGCCGCTCATGCTTCTTGTCTTTACCGATGGTCAGTTTGTTTTCGGATATGCCAAGCCTGTTCCGATTAATCCCATGAATTTTCGAAATCCAAAGAGAGATATGGCTATTTCTGCTGTTGCTGGACCGGTGACCAATATTCTCCTGGCGGTTGTCAGTATCATAATCCTGAAGTTTATTCTTGTCCCCTTATCATTCCTGTTGCCTGCATCGATAAGCTCTCCTGTCATGACACCTGTCATGATGATTCTGCAGTCCAGTGTGGTGATCAATGTTGTTCTTGCCTGCTTCAATATGATACCTATCCCGCCCCTTGACGGGGGGAGGGTATTGACAGGGTTGCTCCCGCACAGACAGGCTGTTTCATTCAGTAAGATCGAACCATTTGGTTTCATCATCGTTCTTGTTCTCATTGTTACAGGCATCGCAAACTATTTTGTCGTGCCTATGGTAAATCTGTTTCTGAGAATTTTGCAGGTATTTTAGAGATAAAGGTTCTTTTGTATAAAAGTTGAACATTAAACATTATATTCAGTAATCCCCCTATGTCCCCCTTTATAAAAGGGGGAAAGCATGGATATCGTAAAGAAAAAAAGAAAGAATCCCCTCTTTTATAAAGAGGGGTGAGGGGAGATTACTAAATAAAAATCCATTGTTCATATTTCTTCATTATCAGGAATCAACTAAATTACGACAGAAGGGAAACAAAAATATTCACTCATAAGAGAGAGGGATTGGATAGATGACAAAGGAAAGAGTTTTGAGCGGTATGCAGTCAAGCGGTAGGTTGCATCTGGGAAATCTGGTCGGGGCATTAAGCAACTGGGTCAGACTGCAGGATACCTATGATTGCTTTTACTTTATTGCGGACTGGCATTCACTGACTACAGGGTATGCAGATCCATCAGAAATAAAAGGATCCACCAGAGATCTGCTTATCAATTTTCTTGCGGCGGGGCTCGATCCGGAGAAATGTACCATATTTATCCAGTCAAAGGTTCTTCAGCATGCGGAGTTGCATCTTCTACTCTCTATGATAACGCCGCTCGGATGGCTTGAGCGGGTCCCCACATACAAGGAAAAACAACAGGAGCTGAAAGACAGGGACCTTTCCACATATGGTTTCCTCGGTTATCCGCTGCTCCAGACAGCTGATATCATTATTTACCGGGCTAAGTATGTGCCAGTTGGAATAGATCAGGTGCCCCATCTTGAGATAAGCCGGGAGATTGCCCGGCGGTTTAATCATCTTTACAAAGAAATTTTCCCTGAACCTGAGGCGTTGCTTACTGAGTTTCCCAAGGTTGTCGGCACCGACGGTAGAAAAATGTCAAAGAGCTATGACAATGCTGTTTATCTCTCGGACAGCCCGGAACAAGTTGAACATAAGATAAGAACGATGGTTACCGATCCAGCACGGGTAAAAAAGACGGACGCAGGCAATCCTGAACTCTCGCCGGTGTATCAGCTTCACAAAGTCTTTTCCTCAAAGCAGGAGCAGGAACAGGTGGCAATAGGGTGCCGGACAGCCGGTATCGGATGTATTGAATGCA
>JAGSYM010000322.1 GCA_018262395.1 Nitrospirota bacterium
TAAACTACATTCAAAACAGGAGGAAGGACGATGCCACATTTGGAATTTGAAGGAGCGAAGTACGAGGTTGATGAGGATGGTTATCTGGTTGACTGGCAGCAATGGAAGGAAGGCATGGCTGCAATAATGGCGAAAGAGGACGGTCTTGAGCTGACCAGTGAACACTGGGACATTATCAAGTTCCTGAGAGAATACTTCATGAAGTTCCAGATCGCACCGATGATCAAGATACTCGTCAAAGAAATCGGTAAAGCTTTAGGTCCTGAAAAAGGAAATACCAAGTACCTGTATGAGCTTTTCCCGGCCGGTCCTGCAAAGCAGGCATGTAGATATGCCGGACTTCCAAAACCGACAGGCTGCGTGTAATATCTGATCATTGAAAAAAGCAAGAAGTTTGAAGTTATATAAACTTCTAACTTCTTGCTATTCATTTCCCATTTTCGTTTGTGTAACTGAATTTCACAAAGTATACAAGAGAACAGACATATAACAAAATACCATAAGGCCTTCTCAGAAGGCTGCAGGACGAGGGAGTGAGGAGAAGCATAGACCGGATATGAAGCTTAGGGAACTCCTGTTAGAAAAAAAATCTCAGATCGTAAAAAAATGGTTTGAGGCAATCATTGAGAATTATCCGGCTGACAGTTCGAATTTCTTCAAAAATCAGAAAGACCGGTTTCTGAATCCGGTAGGACATACCATATCGGAAGGCATACAGAATGTCTTCGACGAATTCCTGCAAGACCCCGACTCCGAGAAAATTTTTCCTATCCTGAATGACATCATCAAAATTAAAGCCGTACAGAATTTCCCTCCATCAAAGGCAGTCTCTTTTCTTTTCTTCTTGAAAAAAGTAATTAGGGAAGAATTGGACAGTGAGATAAGAAAAGGACGACTTGCAGACGAATTGAACGCATTTGAGGCACAAATCGACAAGCTCATTCTTCTCTCTTTTGATATTTACATGAAATGTCGGGAGAGAATTTATGAAATTAAAGCAGATGAAGTGAGGAGAATGACATTCAGACTCCTGCAGAAAGCGAATCTCATCTGTGAGGTTCAGGCAGAGGAGTCGTCTCCGGGAGAAGAAACAGTATTAACTCAAAAAATAAAGGGGTAACAAAATGGGACTTATATTTTCCTTCTTCGCGGTGGTAGCTCTTATTGTGGTTGTTTTTATCGGAGTTAATGGGGCAAACCTTCACTACTTGTTCGGCGTGATAATCCCATATGTAGCTTTTTTGACCTTTATCGTGGGGGTTATCTATCGTGTCTTGCAGTGGGGAAAGGTGCCTGTGCCTTTCCGCATACCAACGACTGCCGGGCAGGAGAAATCGTTTCCCTGGGTTAAAGCAAACAGTATTGACAATCCATCTTCCGGGCTCGGTGTTATTATCCGCATGGCCATGGAAGTGTTTCTCTTTCGCTCCCTGTTCAGGAATACACGGGTAGAATTGCGGGACGGCCCGAGGTTGTCTTATGGATCGTCAAAATGGCTGTGGTTAGGTGGTCTTGCTTTTCATTATACGTTCCTTTTTGTTCTGATCAGGCATTTCAGGCTTTTCCTTGAGCCGGTCCCCGGCGTAATTAAAATCGTTGAATCCCTTGACGGTTTCTTCCAGGTTGGGGCACCGGTCGTCTATATTACCGACCTGATATTCCTCGGCGCTGTCACATTCCTGTTCCTCCGGCGGGTCATTATCCCCCAGGTGCGTTACATCTCCCTTGCTGCTGATTATTTCCCGCTCTTTCTGATTGGGAGCATCGGCATTACCGGTGTGTTAATGCGGTATTTTCTGAAGACGGATGTGGTCGGGATTAAAGAGTTGACTATGGGCTGGGTGACCCTGAAGCCTGTGGTTCCTGAGGGTATTAATATAATCTTCTATATACACCTCTTCCTGGTCAGTACTCTTCTCATCTATTTCCCGATGAGCAAGCTGATGCATATGGCAGGGGTATTCCTCAGCCCGACAAGGAATCTTGCAAATACCAACCGTGCTGAGATGCATGTGAATCCATGGAATTATCCGGTTAAGGTTCATACCTATCACGAATATGAAGACGATTTCAGAGATAAAATGAAAGCTGCCGGATTACCTGTAGAAAAGGAGTAAATATGGCAAATCCAAAACCAGAAGAACTTGCAAAGATTGGTTATCAACCTCAAAAAACAGGGTGGATGGAAACACCTACTGTCTTGCAAAAGGGTATATTCTGTTACGCCAACAAGCCAAAATCCCTCGAGGCGGTTGGACTTCCGAATCCGCGACAATGGTCTGTTCCAGATGAAGACTGGAAACTCCCTGACAACTGGCAGGAAATTTTCATTGAAGGGCTTCATGAGCGGGTAAATAAGTATCGTTCGTTCCGTCTCTTCCTGGACATCTGTGTCAGATGCGGTGCATGCGCTGACAAATGCCATTATTATATCGGCAGCGGAGATCCTAAAAATATGCCGGTGCTCAGGGCGGAACTGCTGAGATCGATATATAGAAAATACTGTACGACGTCCGGGAAAATAATGGGTAAGATTGCTGGAGCGCGCGATCTTACTATCGATGTTTTAAAAGAAATATGGTATTACGCATACCAGTGCTCTGAATGCCG